>CAMPKL010000071.1 GCA_946887065.1 uncultured Bryobacterales bacterium | reverse complement strand
AAGACTTAGAGTATGTAGTTCAGATCGCCGACCGCATCATGCACCACCCGATCGACGTCATCGCGGGAGTACGCGATACGCTGGAGTATCTGACCGCAAGGCACCACCTGACCCTCTTCACCAAGGGTCATTCCGAGGAACAGCTGCTCAAGTTCGAGCGTTCTGCGTTAGGTCCCTACTTCCACGGGGTTGAAGTGGTCCGCGAAAAGGACGCCGCCGCCTACCGCGGAATCGTCGAACGGGCGCAAATGACTCCCGAGCGCACCTGGATGGTCGGCAACAGTCCAAAGTCCGACATTCACCCCGCGCTCGAAGCCGGGCTGCGCGCGGTTTTCATCCCCCACGATCGAACTTGGTCGCTGGAGATCGTCGACCTCCCCGAGCCGTCCGATCGCTTTCATATGGTCGAGCGCTTCGCCGACCTCAGCCGCATGTTCTAGCCCGCTTTCTCCGGCCTGATGAACTTGCCCAGCACGGCGCCGGCGATAATCGACGCGACGAGCCCATACAAGGCTTGCGACAACACCCAACCCAAGTCATAGCGCCACCAGACCGCGTCGCCCAGGTTGACCATCACCACGGCGGTCAGGCCAGCGAGCGCCGCGAACATCACGCGGTCCCCGTACGTCGGCAAGGCCGGCAGCGCCTTCTTCAGCAGCATCGATAAGAGAAACACGATGAGCACGTTCAACAGAAATCCGCGAATCATCAACGATGGGTCCATCACGGCTTGACCCTCGCGAACAAAATTCACCATCGCTATCGGACCCGCCTCGGTCAGGCGGCTCATCGTCGCGTCGTCGTTCTGCATGCCGGGAATCAGGTACATGCCTGTCTCGGGAAAGTGCTCCAGCAGGGCCTTTTGCGCCGCCTCGTCGCCTGTGGTCGCCTTCAACGGTCCATAAGGGATCGTGGTAGCGCCCCAATACAAGAATCCCCAAAAGAAAACCGCCACGGCCGCGGCGACAACGCCCATCAGTTGGTTTTTCATCCGAAGGTCTCCCTAGATGCGCGAATGATAGGAACATCCGGCAAACAAGGTCAACCGGCTCGCCGCGAATGTTACTTGGGAGGTAAAGTCCTGGCGAAGCGGATCGCCTTCTCTATCCACTTCTCCAAGTCCGCATCGCTCTCATAGCCTTCCGGGCGCACATAAACCATGCTCTTCATCGGCTTGCCGGTGAAGTCCATCGGCTCCGTGTGCGGTTCATTCAGGGCCGCCTTTACGCCCTCGGGTCCGAGCCTGAGCATGATGCGATCCTTCATCACTCCGCAACACATGTTGCCGTGCAGCATGAAGGCGAGGCCGCCGAACATGCGCTTCTGAGTCACGCCGGAGCGCTTGCCCAGCAGGGCTTCAATGCGCTCGGCCAGCGGTTCATCGTAGGGCACGGCTACCTCCCAGCCGCGGTCAGCTCGCTCACCAGCGTCCTCGCGCGGTAGGCGTCGCGCAACATCTCCAGCATGCCGCGAACATCCACGCTAACCGCACGCGCCTGCGTTTCCGAATAGTGGAAGTCATTCGACAGCGACTGAATGTTGCCGTCGAAAATCAGCCCGACCACACGGCCTTCCCGGTCCAGCAACGGACTGCCCGAGTTGCCGCCGGTGATGTCGTTGGTCGAGACCAAATTGTAGGACGTATCCGCGTCCAACCGCCCTTTAGCGGCCGTGATCCGCTGCGGCAACTCGTAGGGATCCTCGCCCGTGTATTTCTCAAACAGGCCGCCGATCGTCGTGAACGGCGCGACCCTCTTTCGCTCATCACTGAGATAAGCCTTCACGATGCCGAATGCCAGCCGCAGAGTAAACGTCGCGTCGGGATAAACGTTTGCGCCCATCACCGCGAACCTCGCCTGAGCGATGCGCGTGCCGTTGGCCTGCTCGACCGCCTCCACCTCGTTCTCGTAACGCTCGCGGATCTCCCGCGCCCGTTCATCGGTTAGCCGATAAAAAACCATCATCGGATCGTCGGAATCCTTGGCCGCCGCGGCGTCGTTGGCGCCGAGCTGCTTGCGAAATTCCGGATCCCCAAGCTTCGTCGCCGAAATCACTTCACGCGCGACCTGTTCCGGCGTCTTGTTGCCCAACAGCTTCTGCACGATGGGATCGTTGGGGCTCAAACGGTCCCGCAAGAACTCCAAACTTTCGGCCAACTTGACGATTTCCACCTCCGGATAGACCGGCGCCGTCGAATAGAGCTGCTGATGCAGCGATTCCAATCCGGCGCTTTGATATTCTTCCAACCTCTCGCCGTCCGGCTTCCCGAGCTCCTCCGAAAGCCGCGTCAGATGCCGCGCGAACGTCGCGTAGCGCGAATAGAGACCCAGACTTTCCAGCAGCCGGTACTCCTCGTAGATATCGTTTTTAACGCTTTGCGCGGCTGCGATCTTCTGCCACGCGTCGCCGTACTTCGCTTGCAGCCCGGCATCGGCGGCGACCGCCTCGCGCAGTTTTTTCTCTTCAGCCGACTTCGCCGCAAACAGCTCGCGGTTGCGCAGCCCTCCCAGCATCCCGGTGTACGCCTTGATGCTGTTGTCGATGCGGAATAGTTCGTCGCGCGCAAGCCGGGCCGCGTCGCCGCCCCTCGCTCCGTATAATTCCAACGCCTCGCCCATGCGCGTCAGAAACTCCAACATGAACGGCATCCGGCGATCCCGCTCGTACTGCAGTTGGGCTTCGGTCAGCAACCGTTGCGTGCTGCCGGGGTGCCCGGAGACGATCACAAATTCTTGTTCATCCGCGCCCGTCGTATCCCAAGGCAACACGGCCGGCGACGTAATCGGACGACCTTCGTCATAAACACGCAAGAACGATACGTCCAAGCAGTAACGCGGGAAGGTGAAGTTGTCCGGATCGCCCCCAAAAAAAGCCGCCTGGAACTCCGGCGCGAAGACCAAGCGAATGTCCGTATACCGTTTGTATTTGTAGAGATCAAAAATGCCGCCGGCATAGAGGCTTACGACGTCGCAGCGCATCAGCGTCGAGTCGCGGCAGTCTCTTTGGATCCGGGCGATTTCGGCTTGCTGCGCCTCCCGCTTCGCCGCATCGTCCATATCGGCTTTTACGTTGCGGTTAACTTGATCCGTGACCGTCTCGATCTCCATCAATACGTTCAACTCTAAATCAGGGCACTTCAACTCCCGGGCTCGCGTCGCCGCATAGAAACCGTCCGCGATATAGTCCTTTTCCTCCGAACTCACCTTGCGTATGCAGTCCGACGCCACATGGTGATTCGTCATCACCAGACCGTTCGGCGAAACGAACGATCCCGACCCGCCATTGTTCAAGCGCACCGAACCCCTTTGCAGGCGCGCTAGCAGCTCGGCCGACGGCTCGAAACCGTGATCGGACTTCAGTTGTTCCAGCGGCAGCCGGTTGTAGGTCCACATTCCCTCATCCGCCATTAGCGTGGGAAGAATTAAAACCGAGATGAGGAGAATAGTTCTAACTTGCATGGGAGAAGTCCGGCGCCGAATGCACCGTTCGTCCCAATTTTACCAGTGAACTCAGCCTGGCCTAAGTTGATTCCACTAGATCTTCGACCTTCATCCGATAGACGGCCGGTTGCCCCTCTCGGTCGCTGCTGTAGTAAACCCACTGGCTATCGTGCGAAAACGCCGTTTCAGGCGTGGCGCAGAAATAATCCAGGTCGTCCGTTCCGGCAATCGGGTACGGCTTACCGCTCGCTCCGTGCTCGCAGAGAGTGATCTCGCGGTCCAGACTCGGGAACAGTACATAGACGTTCGGCCCCGACGGACGCTTGCTAGCCCCCACAAAGGCCGAGCCGTCCGAATTTTCTTGCAGCCAACCAAACGCCGAGCACCGCGCGATCCGCCTTTCCGCCCCCGTCTCCGGCACGATACTGCGGACCGTGGCGCCGCGCAGGTTGTCGTCCGGGAAATGTACGAAGCGCGCCTCGCCTCCGCCGAGCGCCCAATAGGCCCGATCGACGCGCCCGCCGTCGTCCGGGCGCAGCGGCTTGGCGTTTTTTTCGTCAATGCTCGACCAATACGCTTGAGGTCCAGGCTCCGCCCCGGCCGCTTGCGTATAGAGCAACTCTCTGCGTCCCGGCCGGAATTGCGGGTGCGTGAGCCAAGCCCGCTGCGTGACCGCCAGCCGGTCCTTCCCGCTAGCCAGGTCGATTATCCGAATCCGGGACTGCGGTCTCACGGCGACTTGTTCGGCCGGGTTATCGCGGTAGTCGTCTTCCCGAATCTCCACCAGCGCCGCTGTCCGTGCGCCCTCGGAGATGCTCATGTGACCCGTGAATCGCCAGCCTCCGGGACAGCGAAATACCTGATGGCCTCCTCGCCCATTCAGCGATGTCCGATTCAGCCCGTCCCACTGCAGGTAAAACAGCTCCTTCTCGTCTTCGTCCATCGTTGCCGAGTACGAGAACGTTCCGTCGCCGCCGGTCAACTGCGTGCAGCGGTTGCGGCGCAGATCGTAGAAGTGAATTTGCCGCGTGCCGTCCGCCTCGCCGCCCAAGATGAGAGCGCGATTATCCGCGGTAAGAAAGCGATGATGATAGTGCGGCAGGTGAAACAGGACCTTCAAGTCGGTCAGCCGATCCAGAACACGGCCCGTTAGCTCATCCGTCAGCTCAACCGCCCCTTGCTCGAAGCGCGAACCTTGCTCGCCTTTCAGCGGTGAACCATGCAGCAAGAGGCTCGCCGCGAGCGCTTCTCTGCGAGACCACAAGCTCATCACGGCTCATCCTATCAAGACTCGGAGGGCTTCCCGTCGCCTGCGATGCCGCCCATGCGAAAATTGACATCAGTGCAAAAAGCCGACGGAATGAACTACGCGCCCAAGGGCAAGGCCGCGCCCGTGGTCAGCCCAGGAGAGTTCCCCATCGCGGCGGTCGGTATCGATCACGGTCACATCTACGGCATGTGCAATGGCCTGGTTGAGGCCGGCGCCGACGTCCGCTGCGTCTTCGACCCTGATCCCGACAAGGTCAAACGATTCCTCGACGCTTACCCCCAAGCCAAGGCCGCCCGTTCCAAGCAAGAAGTCCTGGCCGACCCCGCCGTCAAGCTGATCGCCTCTTCCTGCGTGCCCTGCGACCGCGGCCCGCTGGGTGTTGAGGTGATGTCTCACGGCAAGGACTACTTCGTCGATAAGGCGCCGCTCATTACATTTGAGCAACTGGCTGCGGCTCGCGCCAAAGTCGCCGAAACCGGGCAGAAATACGCCGTCTACTACAGCGAACGGCTGCACAGCGAGTGTTCGATTTACGCCGGCAATCTCATCGCCGAAGGCGCCATCGGGCGCGTCCTGCAAGTCATCGGCCTCGGTCCGCATCGCCTCGCGGCCGCGTCCCGGCCTGCCTGGTTTTTTGAGCGAAAGTCCTACGGCGGCATTCTCATCGACATCGGCAGCCATCAAATCGAGCAGTTCCTGCATTTTGCCGGCGCTCAAGACGCCCAAGTCATCTCCTCCCGCGTTGCCAACTACGCCAACAAGCATTATCCGGAACTCGAAGATTTCGGCGACGCCGCGCTCACCGCCGACAACGGCGCAACCAACTACTTCCGCGTCGACTGGTTCACGCCGGCCGGTCTGGGCGCATGGGGCGACGGGCGGGCCACGATCCTGGGCACGGAAGGCTACATCGAACTGCGCAAGTACCTCGACGTCGCTCGCGATCCCGAATCCGATCAGCTCTATCTCGTCAACGGCAAGGAAGAGAAGCGCATCGCGACGCACAACACGGTCGGATTTCCGTTCTTCGGTCAACTCATCCTCGACTGCTTGAATCGAACCGAAAACGCGATGACTCAACAGCGCGCCTTCCGTGCCGCCGAGCTGTCGCTGATCGCCCAGCAACAGGCGATCCGGGTGGAAGAATGACTCTGCAAGGAGTGATCTACAAAGGTCCGCCGCTCGAAGACCCTTCCGTGCTGCAAGGTTTGCCGGGCGAACTCTTCGAGGTGCTGTGGCAAGTGAATGGATTCATCGCCTATGCCGGCGGCTTGCACGTCCGCGGCTTCGCTGACGATCCCGAGTGGCATTCCTTCTCCCGTTATCACACGGGCGAAATGGCGCTCCACAATCTCTTCCCGCAGGTGAAGAATTACGACTTCCCCTTCGGCCAAGACTTCCTCGGCAATCAGTTCTTGCTGCGCGACTCGGAAGTGTTCAAGTTGCGCGCCGATACGGGGGAAGTCACCAGCTTGCGCGTCGATCTAGCCGAGTTCTTCGAAGCCGCCAAGAAGGACCCGGTTTCCTATTTATCGTTGGAGTTGCTGGCGCTGTTCCACGAACAAAGCGGCGGGCTTGAACCGGGGCAATTGATTCACACCATGCCCCCGTTGTGCCTGAAAAGGGCGGATAAGAAGCTGGCCATGAAGGCGGTCGCCGCCGACAACGCCATCGCCTTCCTCGCCCATTTCGCTCGTCAGATCAACGAAGCGCCCGAAGGGACGGAAGTCAACCTGAAGCTCTTCCGGCCTTCCGAGGACGATCTGCTGCAGTAGGCTAACGAACGCCGCCCATCTGCTTCTTCACCAGCGGCGCCAGGGCGATCACGACGACCGCGACTCCGATATTGATCGCGGCCACTGTGCCAAACAATTGCGGCAACGGCAGCGTTTCAAACAAACCCGCAATCTCGCCGCCCATGTAGTTGCCGATCGCCGCCGCCAAGAACCACACGCCCATAATCTGGCCGACGATCTTCTGCGGCGCCAGCTTCGTCATCACGCTGAGCCCGACAGGACTCAAACAAAGCTCGCCCAGCGTGTGCAGCAAGTAGGTAGTGAACAGCCAGCCAGGGCTCACGAGCAACCCGCCCCCCGCCGCCGCGAAGACCATAATCACAAATCCCGCTCCCACGCCCACCAACCCAAGCGAGAACTTCGCTGGGCTCGATGGCTGTTTGGATCCCATCTTGATCCACATCCACGAGAAAACCGGCGCCAGCAAAATGATGAAGATCGGGTTCAACGACTGGTACCAGGTGGACGGAAATTCCGTGCTGCCGATGCTGTTGTCCGTCATTCGATCGGCAAACAGCGTCAAGCTCGAACCGGCCTGCTCAAACCCAGCCCAAAACAGGGCCGCGACCAGAAATAGGAAAAAGATGCTAATGCCGCGCTTCTTTTCCGTCGCGTTAAAGTTTCCGCCGACGTAAAGCGAGGCCATGAATACCGCCGACCCGGTCAGCAGAATCAGGAAGCGCTGAAGCTGGCTCAGGTTGAGACCGAATACCAAGTCGCCCGCCATTGCGATAACGATCATCGCCAGCCCGCCGAGCCAAAGAAGGCCGCCCATGGAGATTCCGCCCTCGGCCGCGTCCGCGTTCTTTTCCGGCGCCTTGCCCGCTTCACCCAACCGGTTCGCCGTCAACGTGTACTGGATTAAGCCGAACATCATGCCGACTCCGGCCGCGCCGAAACCCCAGTGCCAGCCGACATTCTGCGCCAGCGTGCCGCATACCAGCGGCGCGATAAAGGCGCCCAAATTGATGCCCATGTAATACAGCGAGAAGCCGCTGTCCTTGCGCGGATCGTCGCGCTCGTACAACTCGCCCACCAACGCGCTGATATTCGGCTTCAACAGTCCGGTGCCGATCACAATCAAGATGAGACCTGTGTAAAACGTCACGTCCGAATGAATGATCAGCGTGAAGTGACCCATCATGATGGCGATGCCGCCCCACAGCACCGCCTTTCTGAGCCCTAAGATGCGGTCCGCAACCCAACCGCCCGGCAGCGAAGCCAAGTAGACCGAGGCCGTGTACAGCCCGTACACTCGTGCCGCGACAGCCGTGGTCAGCCCCAAGCCGCCAGCGGCAACTGATGCCGTCATGAACAGCACCAAGAACGACCGCATGCCGTAGTAACTCAACCGTTCCCACATCTCGGTGAAGAACAGCGTCGTCAGGCCTCGCGGGTGTCCGCCGATGCCTCCTGTGTCGCGAGGGGTCCCGCCGACGGAACTTTCGTTTTCGTTCATCGAATGCCTCTGGAGCGGACGGCGCCGTAGGACCTATTCTGACCTCGAACCGCCATACGGAAGTGTCTGATTATATACAGTTACCCCGCCGGGCCATGCGATCCTGCCTTGTGAGAAGATAAGCTTCTTGCGCCCGCTGGGAGCGTTGGTCCGCGACCTCCAGCCCGCTACGCCGCCAACAAACGTCCTCCTCGGTCGGATGAGCGCCTCACCGCAGCAGCCAGAAGTATCCGTTGCGCCCCCGGTCGGGCGCGGCTTTCTGCGCCGCACGTTCCAGGCCTTCCACTACCGCAATTTCCGGCTCATGTGGTCCGGGGCATTCACGTCCACAACGGGTTCGTTTGTTCAAGAAGTCGCCCAGAGTTGGCTCGTTTATCAATTAACCGACGATCCCTTCCTGCTAGGTTTGACGGTCTTTCTCAACAACGCGCCCATCCTGCTTTTTTCCCTGCTGGGAGGCGTCGCCGCCGACCGCATGGACCGCCGCAAGCTGCTGATCGCGTCGCAGATTATCCAGATGGCGGCCGCGCTGACGCTCGCCGTGCTGATCTACACCGGGAACATCGCCATCTGGCACATCCTCCTCGCGGCTTTCTTCACCGGTATCGGGCAGGCATTTGGCGGCCCCGCCTACCAAGCCATCATCCCGTCGCTGGTCGACAAGAATGATCTGCCGAACGCCATCGCCTTGATGTCGATTCAGTTCAACTTGGCCCAGGTCGTTGGCCGCGCCATCGGCGGCGTCGCCTACGCCGCGGTCGGGCCGGCGCTGTGCTTCGCCATCAACGGCTTTTCGTTCTTGGCTGTCATTGGGTCGCTGCTGCTGTTGCCCTGCACCTACGTGCCGAGCAAGACGCAAACGCACGTCTTCCTCAGCCTCAAAGAAGGCCTCAACTTCGTTTTCAGCAACAAGTCGATGTTTTCGCTGGTACTGCTGGCCGTCGCGACCGCTTTCCTCGGCGTGCCGATCATGACCTTGTTGCCGGTCTTCGCCCGCGACGTTTATGGTCTGGGTCCGGAAGGCTATGCAACCTTAGCGGCGACATTCGGCGCCGGCGCCGTCTGCGGAGCCCTAGCCGTCGCCTGGCTTGGCAACCATCCCCGCAAGGGCCTGCGCGCGCTGCTCATGCAGATCAGCCTCGGCCTGGCGACTTTTGCCTTCGGTTTCGCCGGCAACATCTACATAGCCGCCGTGCTCTTGTTCATCACCGGCGCCTCGGTGCTCTCGGTCTTCACCTCAGTCAACTCGCTGGTGCAACTGCTCGCTCCCGAGAACATGCGCGGCCGCATCATGAGCGTCTACAACACGGCTTTCCGCGGCTCTATGGCTCTAGGTCCTCTCGCCGCCGGCGCGCTGGCCAAGACCCAAGGCGCCTCGTTGACAGTCGCAATCTACGGCGCTGTGCTGGTTGCCGTCGCCGTCATTTTCCTGATCAAGAACCAACACGTCCGCGAACTCTAATCCTCTACCGCCCGAGAACTGATTCCGGTCTTCGTGTGGCAGCACACAAGGACGCGCAAATTCCCCAGCCGGCGCCTTGCCGATGCCGCCGTCGAACCCCGATACTGAGTCAGTTCCGCCTTCCGGAGAATGGCTCGGCGCACTTTCAGCGAGGACATGATTCATGAGAATTTCCAACAACGTCTGGTTGATCAGAACGTCTCTGGTCCTAGCCATCGGCTCGGCGCCCTTATTTGCGCAACTCAGCGGCTTCAGTAAGGATGACCTGATCAAGTACACCGCCGACGTGCCGTACGAGCGCTTCGACGATGGACGCCCGAAGGTACCCGACAACTTCATCGAGGCGCTCAAGACCTCGTCCTCCGAAATGGTATGGGGACCGTTGCGTCAGGCCGGTTTCAACAACCAATGGTCCGGCGATTGGCAATTGATCCACCCGGAGATGAAGCTCGTGGGCCGCGTCTTCACCGCGCAGTACATGCCGCTGCGGCCGGATGTCGACGATGTCATCGAAGCTGAAGCCAAAGCCAAGGGCCTGGCCAGCCGCAATCAACGGGTAATTGACATGCTGCAGCCTGGCGACGTGCTCGTCGTTGATATGTTCGGAAAGATCGAAGAAGGCACGTTCGTTGGCGACAATCTCGCTGCTGCAGTGCATGCGGCCACCGGCAACGGCTTTGTGATCAATGGCTCGGTCCGTGACCTGGACGGGATCTACCCGCAAGGCTTCCCGGCTTATGTGAAAGGGTTTCACGTCAGCGCGATCGGCAACGTGATGCTGACCGGCGTCAATGTGCCGATTCGCATCGGCGAGACGACCGTGATGCCCGGCGACATCGTCCTAGGCGACCGCGAAGGTCTCACTTTCATCCCCGCCAAGGTTGCCGCCGATGTGGCCAAAGCTTCGAAGTTGACCGAGTTGCACGACATTTGGACCAAAGAGAAGTTCGCTACCGGCAAATACAAGTCCAGCGACCTGTATCCGCGTCCCAGCGACCCAGCCCTGATCAAAGAGTTCGAAACTTGGCGCGATGCCGAATTGGCGAAGATCGGCATGGAGCCGCCCGCGCCGCGACAGCCGCGTAACCGATAACTGGA
>CAMPKL010000070.1 GCA_946887065.1 uncultured Bryobacterales bacterium | reverse complement strand
CGCATTCGCCGCAGGTGCTGGTTTCGGTGTGGCTGTACGCCTACTCGAAAGGACTGCATTCGGCGCGCGAGATCGCGAGGCAGATGGTGCATGAGCCGGGCCTTCAGTGGTTGACCGGCTTGCGCCCGATCAACCATCACACGTTGTCGGACTTCCGCGTGGGAAACGGCGAAGCCTTGCGCGAGTTGTTCGTCGAAGTGTTGGCGATGCTGACCAAGAACGGGTTGATCACGCTGGAGCGCGTAGCCGCCGACGGCACCAAGATCCGCGCCGACGCATCGCGCAAGAGCTTCCGCCGCAAGGACGCGATGCGGGCGCACTTGTCGGCGGCGCGGCGCCACGTCAAAGAACTCGAACGCCAAGAGGCCGAGGAGCAAACGACGAAGCGGCAGCAAGCCGCGCGGCTGCGTGCGGCAAGCGAGCGCGAGCGGCGCTTGGAAAACGCGCTGGCCGAGATCGAAAGGCTGCAAGCGCGTAAGAAGACCGACAAGAGCAAGCCGCAACAAGCTTCGTCGACGGACCCCGAAGCGCGCTTCATGCGCACGGGCGACGGCGGCCTGGCGCCGGCCTACAACGTGCAGCTGGCCGCGGACCAAGAGCACGGCTTCATCGTCGACGTCGAAACCGTCGACGACCCGCAAGACGCCGCGCAACTGCCCGCCGCGATGGAGCGCATCAAAACGAGCCTGGGACGTTATCCCGAACAAGCGTTGGCCGACGGCGGCTACACGAATCATCCGACGGTGGTGGCCATGGCCGAGCGTGAGATCGACTTCTATGGACAGATGACGGGCCGCTCCGACGTCGCTTCCGGCGCGGCCTGCGGTCGCGATCCGGAGTATCGCTTCGATCGCTTTGGTTATGACGAAACGGCCAATGAGATGGTGTGTCCCGAGGGCAAGCGGTTGCGATATCGCGGCGAACATCGCTTGCCCGGCGGACGCAAGATTCTCAAGTGGGCGGCGCGCGGCGAGGACTGCCGCGACTGCGCGGCGCGAGAGAAATGTTGTCCCAGCTGAAGATCTCCAAACGCGGCCGCTCGGTATCAGTGCAGCTTTCCGATCCGGCGGTTGAAGCCTTCGACCGCAAGATGCAGACGCCCGAAGCGCAAGCGATCTACAAACGGCGCGCGCCGTTGATCGAGTTTCCGAACGCTTGGATCAAACAGAAACTGAAGCTCAGACGCTTCTCGACGCGCGGCTTAGCGAAGGTGCGCTGCGAAGCCTTGTGGGCGGCGCTGACCTTCAACTTGCAACGCATGTTCCGATTGGCGCCCGAACTGGCAAGCGCCTAACAACGAACCATCGGAGCAGCGCCCCAGTGCGATCGGGCGCGGCGATCGACCGAACCTAATCCGCAACCGAACCCGCTCGATCTCCACTCCTCGCGACCTTCGCCCAATCGCCCGTGCGCGCCTGAAAGGCTATTGCTTCACAGCTTCCCGTCCCCTTTCGGTCCCCTTTCGGTCGTCCCCTTTCGGTCAGGCGGTTGTTGCCGTTGCCGCGATGAGTGATGTGATGCGGAACACCCGCCGCAACCACGCGCGCTTGTCGCGACATGTTTGGCGCCGCTAGTCTAGCAGGGTTTCGTGCCCGTCACCTTGGGCCTCCTTGGGCCTGATTCCGCCGCCGGCGTCTGGCCATCATGCCTGCTCCGAGCATGCAAGTGACGAGAAGCGTTAGCGTGGAGGGTTCGGGAACGTCCGAGCCCGGGTTAGTTTCCGAGCGACCGAAACGCAGATCGTCGAACCCGAGGATGTCGTTGGAAGCGTTGAAGGTGACGCTGGAAATCAGTTCGCCGAAGTCGATGAAACCGACGAAGGCTCCACCACCGTTGATTGCACTTGGAAAGTTGATGATCTGAGTAACGGATGAACCATCTACGTATTCGATCGTCTGCTGCCCCACCTGGTTCGTTTGCAGACCGTTGACGTAAAAGCCAAACGCGTCAACAGGTTGGGTGAAGCTGAAGGTGACCGACCCGCCCACCAACTCTCTGTGCCACGTTCCACCCGAAGTGGTATTGAAGCCGCACAGCGGACCGCACTGTGACGCTGCGACTGTGCTCCCACCCGTTATGGTTAGATTGGCGGGCAAACCAGACTCAAAATCGTACGTGTTGAGGGCACCGGCGACTGCCAGAAAACTCGCGTTTGCGGCCAAAGCGTTTGTCATCTGGGCAAGTGACGATACGCTGTCATCAGCGCCGAGGTAAGTGATCGGCGCAGCGTTGGCGGAAACGCCGAGAGTCAACAGCGCGGCTACCGCGAAGTAGCTAATTTTGGTGCTCAATGTGGTTCTCTCCTGACCAGCGCTACCATTAAGATGTATCCGCAGGGCTGGCCTAGGCTACATTGCATGCGGAAACTACGCTAGGTTCAAATTGAACCTAGGTCTTCAGTTCTAGTACCTACGTGCTCTGAAGCGCGCTCGGCGGGCTATCCGGGACATCCATGATAGGTAAGTGTCAAGGATGAACGCAGTCATCCTGAGGCCGGGCGAGAGACCAGCGGTGAAAGTTCAGCGAAGAGCGAAGCGGTCAGAGCCTTTTTTGGGGGCAAGGGGCAAAGGGGACGGAGCCCAAAGAAATAAAGGGGACGGAGCCCAAAGAAATAGCCGATTCCGCCGTTAACCATTGCTTCCGCGGTAGTTTAGCGTCTTCCCGCACCCGCCGCGAGCGCCTTCGGCTTCTGCGATCAGGGAGGAGCAAAGGAGACGGAGCCCTTCACAGATCGAAAGCGCCCAATTACTTCGGGCAGAAACCTGTAGCCTTCGGGCTCGGACGCACGACCGCGATCGGCGATCGCGATCACTGGGATAGACTAACTTCAGTGCGCCCCGGCAATGCCTAACATCCTCTATCTGCACGGTTTCGCTTCCGGGCCGCTCTCCAACAAGGCTCGGTTTTTCTCCAATCGTTTTGCTCAGATTGGCGCGACCGTGCATTGCCCGGATCTAGCCGAGGGCGATTTTACGCGCCTCACGCTGACCAAGCAGCTCAAGCTCATCGATCGGCTAGCGCGGGAACTCGATCCCGTGATGATCATTGGATCGAGCCTCGGGGGCTACTTGGCGGCAATCTATGGATCGATTCATCCGGAACTCGCGCCCCGGCTCTTGCTTTTGGCCCCCGCATTCGGCTTCCCGCGCGGCTGGGAGGATCGGCTCGGCAAGGAACAGATGGAAGAATGGCGGCAAAAGGGCTCGATGCAGGTCTATCACTACGGAGCCGGCGAGTCTCGTTCAATCGGTTACGAATTCTATGAGAACGCGCTTTGGTTCGACCGATACCCGGATTTGAGTCAGCCGACGCTGATCTACCACGGCAAACGCGATGACGTTGTGAGCCCGGACCTCTCGGTGAAGTTCGCTTGGGGAAAACCCAACGTACAGTTAGACTTAGTAGATTCCGACCATTCCTTGGGCGACGCCTTGGAGTACATCTGGCGCGGAGCGGCGGATTTCTATCAACGGGCTGAAACAGTCTCAGCCGGTGGAGCGTAACGAGCAGTAGGAATTTGATGAACGAAGTTCCGGCGTCTCGAGAATTAGTCGATCGAGCGCTTCTGGATCAAGAAGCGTTCGGTGAGCTCGTGGAAAAGCACAAGGCGATGGTGTATTCCCTCGTCTACAACTTCTTCCACAATCGATCGGTTGCCGAAGATATCGCCCAGGACGCCTACCTGGACTTGTATCGCAACCTGGACCGGATCGAATCGGACAAGCACCTGGCTTTCTGGCTGCGGCAAACGGTGACTAGGAAGTGCATAGATTGGAGCAGGAGACAGAAGCATCGCCGGTACCAGCCTCTTGATGAGGCGCCGGAGCCGGGCGCTGAACCGCAGCAACGGGACTTAATGCTCGAAACCGCGCTCGCGGCCAAAGTGGCTGCCTTGCCCGAGAAGATGAGGTTGGTGGTGATTTTGAGGTTCCAAGAGGATTTGAAGCTGACGGAGATCGCGGAAACTCTGGACGTGCCGGTCAACACAGTGAAAACGACGTTGCGGCGCGCGCTGGATCGCCTGCGGCCCAAGGTATCGCATTTGACCGAGGAGGCAGTATATGGACCGGTACGAGCTTGAGTTGAAGCGCATGTTAGCGCGTCGCGAGCCCGCATCCGACTTCACCTCCCGAGTGATGGAGCAGGTTCGCCGTGAGTCGATGGGCGAAAGGCCGGAGCAAAAGGTGATCGCCTTCCCGGCGCGAGGCCGCAGGATTTGGAGATGGGCCGCCGTGGGGGCGCTCGCCGCATCTCTGACCGTGGCCGTGGTCGTGGAACAGCGCAGAGACAATCGCCGGCAGGCGGAGGCGGCGGAAGCGCAACTCTATGAGACGCTTCTGCTGGTTGGTCAAAAAATGAATCAGGCGCGTACGGAATTAAGGGGTCCGCGCCCGGAAGGAGTAGTTCAATGAGGCGATGGGGCAGTCTCGCATTAGTCGTTATGTTGTCGACGCCGGCCTGGGGATTTACGTCCGCCAAGCTCGACGTCAACACGGAAGAGTTGAAGGGCCAGGCCGATGAGGTCGTCGAGGTCAGCCTCGACGGCAAGGCCTTGCAGGAAGGCAGCAAGTTGCTGGCCATCCGCGACGGCATCAGCGGCTCGGTCAAGTCGGTGTTGTCCGGCATCAAGGGGGTCTATAGGAAGACCTATCGCTTCGCGGCCGGCAATTCCTACGAGGAAGGAGCGGTCACCAGCATCCGCAGCCAGATGACCGACGGCGGTTGGTCGCCGATGATCGACGTTCAAGACAAGAAGCAGAACAAGGGTTTGACGGTCTACTCGTACACCGCGACGGACGGGACTTCGCCGAATGGAGTGACGGTCATCTCGACGGACCCGGGCGAGATCACGGTGCTCAATTTAGTCGGCGACATCGACCTGGATGCTTTGGCTGACGTTGGCGCAACGCTCGGCATGCCGTCAATGAGCATTGCCACAACAGAGCTAGGGACGCCGAAATTGCCCCTGCCGCCGGCGCCGAAGAAGAAGTAGCGCCCGGCAGCGCAGTTGGAACTTCGAAAAGGCCGCGAGCGATGCTCGCGGCCTTTTTGTTTGAGCCTCTAAATTGCCTGCTACCGGCGTGATCCGCGTGAGCCGCTCGATCCTCCGCGGCTGCCGCCGGACGACCGCGGAGAGGAGCCGCCGCCCGAAGCCCGCGGTGAACTGGAACGAGGGGACGGAGAGCTCGCCCTTGGAGCCGGTCTGCTCGGCGCGGACGGACGGCTCATTCGCGGCGAACTCTGGCGGCTCGGCGCTGACGGCCGGCTCATCCGCGGCGAGCTCTGGCCGCTTGGCTCCCGGCTCATGCGCGGCGAAGGGGAAGACCGCGGCTCCGATCTCACCTCAGGTACGCGCGAGCGCCCCGGAGACGGAGACGTCGTGGCCCGCGGAATTCTGCTGGAGGAATCCGATCCGTCCATCCTAGGAGACCGCGACGAGCCTCGATCGAATTGGGACTCCTGGCGGGACGATGAGTTCCTGTCCACCCTGGATTCCGAACGGGCCGGCGCCGACGGCATTCTGGAAGAGCGGCTGTCTCGAATCTCCGCTCCGTTGTCGGTCGGATTGTTCCGCTGTTGAATGGTTCCCCGCTCCGAGGAACGCCTCGTCGAGTCGTCGCGCTGCGGAGCCGAGGTCGTGGACCGTGAGCCTCGTACAGAGCCTCCGGTGTCTATTCTGTTGTCGCGCGGCTGTAGTCTGCCGCCCGTATCGCGGTCGGGCGCGGAAAATGTCCGGGAATCCCTCGGGGAGACAGCGCCGGAGCGTGGGGTCGCCGCCTCCGTTCTGCCGGAGGACCGCACATCGTCGCCCGATCTGACCGAGCCAGTCACGCGCGGCGAATTCCGCGTCGACGGCTGCGTAGTCGAGCGGGAATTACTCACGGAGCCCTGCGTGCGGATTTCGCGCACGGACGTAGCAACCCGCTGACGCTGTTCATCGAAAGACGCCTGCCTTGGGCTAGTTGCCGCGCGTACGCCCGAGCGGCTGAAGGTGGACCGCCGCGCATCGCCCGGCTGGCCGTTCGCCGTGCTCGTTCGGATGTTGCGCAGGATCGAGCCCTGAGCCTGTCTTTCCGGGACCACGGGCACATCGCCGCGCACCGCAGATGCACGAGCCAATTCGTTACGGTCCAAGCTGCGGACGTTATCGAGACGTCCTCGGGAGAAACCGTCCGCATCCACCACCGTCACGCCGTTACGCACCCGGGCGTTGCGATAGTCGTTATAGATATTGACGCTGTTGTCGACGATGATCGTCGAATTGCGGCCGCCACGGCCGCCGTAGCCCCCCCGGCCATACCAAGGGTGAAAGACCTCGCCCGGCGCCAACGGCACCCAGCCGACGCTGCCGAAACCAACGCCGACCGACCAGCCGCGGCGTCCGCTATAGCCGAAGAAGCCCACCAAAGCCGGCCTCCAAGGCTGGTAGTAGTGACGCGCGCCGGGGTACCAACCCCAGCCGTAGGAGGGATGATTCCACCAGCGGCCGTAGTGATAAGGCGCCCAGCCCCACGGCTCATAGCCGATCCAGGTCCAGCCGTAGTACGGCGCCCACGACCAGCGGCCATCACGATAGGGCGCCCAGCCGCCGGCTACGCGCGGATACCAGCAGTAGCCGTAGCCCGAAACGTAGCGCCAATCGCCGTGGTGATCCAAATCACCCGCGCCCACCACGGAATTGCTGACGTAGCGATAGCTCTCCACGTCGGACAGCCGGTCATCGCGATCTTCATTCCAACGGTCCCACTCGCCGCGAGGTTCATCGCTAGAGAGACGCACCTCGACGCCGTCCGGACTGTCCCGCACGACAAGCATGCGTCCGTTATCAACGGTCTCGGAACCATCGGAGGTGAAGACCTCCGCTTGGCCTTTGCGAACCTGGATCACGGTCTCTCCGACTCGTGTTTCGATTTCGTAGCGGCCGTTCTTGTGCGGCCGAATAGCGGCGTGAGGCGTTTCAATGTCCACGTCCGCTTCGCCGCCTTTGAGTTCGGAGTAGGTCATGCGGCCGTTGAACAACTGCACGCGAAAATTGCGCTCGCCGAGGCTCGTCATCTTGACCTCGGTCTCGCCGTCGAGCCTGACCAGGTTGGAGTAATCCAGTTGAATCTCGGCGCGCGCTCCCGGGCCGGTGGCCACGGTGTCGCCTTCCACAACGGGACCATTGACGGTCGCCGCCACCCAGTCGCCCGAGTCGCCGCGCCGGGTCGAGACATCTCCATTGGTCAAACTGATGCGCGCAACGCCGAGGGCGGGACCAGCTTCGGTCTCTTCCTGTGCGGCGACTGGCGACAGAAACCCCACCATCGCTCCAAGGACAAACGTTGTCAGGATGGTTCGTTTCATCTTCTTTACCTCCGGCGGCGACACGCGCCCGCTGCCTATCGTGCAATTCGCGTTCCATCCTATTAGACGGCACACGGGATTGATAACGTTGCACTTATTGACAGCAGCCACAGGGGCCCGCCGGTGCATTTCCACCGGTCGGTGGATTGCGACCGGTTGGGGTGATTATAGGGCGCCCAACCCTACCCTGACCTGTCGGGCTCGTCTGGTTTCGCTTGGACCGCTTCGTGCTCCACCTGAAGCGGCTTTCCGCCCAAGACGAGAAGGAATCGTTGCGCTATGCTGACGAAACTCATGATTGAAATCGCACGCCTCGATCACGTCTCTTTCGCCGTACAGGATGTCGATGCCTCGCGGCGATTCTTCGGGACAGTGCTGGGCCTGCCTGAGATCGAGCGCCCCGCCTTCGACTTTCGTGGCGCCTGGTTCGGAATCGGCGACCGGGCGCTCCATCTCATCGAACAAGAGGGCGCCACCCGAGGCGGCGCCGCCAGGTTGACCCGTGCCGATCACATGGCGCTCGAAGTCAAGGACATGGACGCCGTGAAAGAAGCCTTGGAGAGCGCGGAAATCCCCTACCAGTTGGGTACAAACGACCGGCTCGGCTTTCGTCAGATCTTCTGCGCCGACCCCGACGGACACACCATCGAATTCATCTCACGCGGCTAGCCGGCAAACGCCTGGATCCGGCCCAAACGCAAAACGGCCCGCTCTGTCGAGCGGGCCTCGTTTTTTGCAACCTATTTAAAGATGGTACCGCAGTTGTGGAGCGAATAGGGGCTCAACGCTGTGTTGTTACAAAGATTACGAAAAACCGTCGTCTGGCCCTGTTGCTAAGCTTTATACGGTTCCGACGAGAACTCCTGCGATGAGATTTCCGCTTTTGCTTTTTGCTGCTTTCACAACCGCCGTAATGGCCTTCGCCCAAGGTCCGCGTGGCCCCAACATGGACTCCCAGTACCACCTGGGGCCGGATTCACTGATACAGCAGAATGTTCCCAAGGGCGCCTTCAGCGAAAAGCGCACGATCCCCAGCGAAGTCTATCCGGGCACGATCCACGAGTATTGGGTCTATGTCCCGGCGCAATACGATCCCGCGAAGCCCGCGGCGCTGATGATCTTCAACGACGGCCATGAGTTCATGCGCTTCGACGGACCGATCCGCGCCCAAAACGTGCTGGACAACCTCATCTCCCGCCGCGAGATCCCGGTCATGATCGGCGTCTTCGTCAATCCCGGCCGCACGCCCGAGCAACCACAGGCAGGCCGCCGCGAGTGGGGCGATCGTACCGGCAACCGGCCCGAGGAATACAACTCCATCGACGACCGCTACGCGCGCGTCGTCCTCGACGAACTCATTCCAGCGGTGAAAAAGGACTACAACCTCAGCGACGACCCCAAGATGCGCGGCATCGGCGGAACGAGTTCCGGCGGCATCGCGGCCTTCGTCGCCGCCTGGCATGGCTCGGACCGGATCGGCAAGATGTTCAGCTTCGTCGGCACCTACGTGAACCTTGGCAATCGGGGCGGGCACACGCTAGCCCAACTCGTCCGCGACAGCCCCAAGAAACCTTTGCGCGTCTACTTGCAAGACGGCCGCAACGACAACCGCGGCATCGCCCGCGACGGGTCCTACAACCAGGAACGCGACTGGTTCTACAACAACGTACAACTAGCGAAGGCGCTGGAAGACAAGGGCTACGACGTGAACTACACCTGGGGCATCGGCAACCACGGCCAAGTCCAGGGGGGCGCGATTTTGCCTGAGATCATGCGTTGGCTGTGGCGCGACCACGGCGTCTCAACGGACCCGCACGACATGGTCGAACGTTCCTTCAACGAACCGGCCGCACCATAGTCCGCGTCGGCCAGCACGGAACCGAGACCGCGGGGCGGTACGTAATACTCGGCATATGGTCCACCTCACAAAGGCTTTCCTTATTGCCTTGTTTATCGCCGGCGCCGCCCTGGCGGGCGAAGTCGACGGCATCATCACCGGCGGCGGTTCCCTGTTCCTCGACGGCCCAACCCATGGCGTGGCCGGCGGTTCTTTGCGGTTCTACGCGACCGATCGCCTGGCGGTCGAGCCGGAGTACCTCTACATGCGCGGAAGCGATAGCGACCAAGACCACGTCGGCGTGGCCAATGTCCTTTATCACTTCAACGGCCACGACGGCTCAATCAGTCCGTTCGTGATTGGAGGAATCGGCGTATTCAACCACCGGGACCGCAGCTTCTCCACCACGGACGCGGAGGCGTTGATCGGCGGCGGCGCCCGCATCAACTTTACGGACCGAATCTTCTTGGAGCCACGCGTTCGCCTGGGAGTCCAGGACATAAACGTGTCCTTTACGGCCAGCTTGGGCTTCGTCCTGGGCGGTCGCTGAGGCCGCCGAAAACGCAAAAAGCCCGCTCTTTCGAGCGGGCTTTCGTTGACGTCTATTTATCCATGATACCAAGAAAACTGGCCTAGTGGAGCATCGGATACGTTTTGTTACAACTTTTACAAAACATTCTCTGGAAGCACTCTTGCTAAGCTAAACAGGCTGTTTTCTAGGAGTTCCGAGATGAGACTGCCCCTTCCCCTGCTGGTTTCCGCGGCCCTCGCTGCGTCCGCCTTCGCCCAAAGGCCTCCCGAAGGCCCCAATCCCGCGCCCGACGCCCACTATGAGTTGGGACCTGATTCGTTGCCGCGAGAAGGCGTCCCCAAGGGACGCATCGACGGCCCCTTCGTGATTCCCAGCGAAGTTTGGCCCGGCACCCAGCACACCTACTGGGTTTACGTTCCCGCGCAATACGACCCCGCCAAGCCGGCGGCGCTAATGATCTACAACGACGGCCAGGCCTACATGAACCCCGACGCCGACCTGCGCGCACACAACGTGATGGACAACCTCATTTACCGCCGCGAGATCCCCGTCATGATCGGCGTCTTCATCAACCCCGGACGCACGCCGGAGCAAACCGAACCCAGCATTAGCGACTGGGGCGACCGCTGCTGCAACCGTCCCGCCGAATACAACACGGTGGACGACCGCTACGCACGGGTGATCGTCGACGAACTGCTTCCGGCGGTCAAGAAGGCATACAACATCTCCGATGACCCGGCCCAGCGGGGCATCGCCGGCTCCAGCTCCGGCGCCATCGCGGCGTTTACCGTCGCTTGGTTCCGGCCTAACT
>CAMPKL010000069.1 GCA_946887065.1 uncultured Bryobacterales bacterium | reverse complement strand
GGTTCGCCGCGGCCTTCAGAAACCGGCGCAGCGATTCCCGGGCAAGCCGCAACTGGAAGAGCCGGGCATGTTCCGGATGGGGTTCGATGGTATAAGACATTGTGACTGACGTTAGGCATTGGAAACCGCTGGCTCCCGCCTTCGCCCGGCTCTGCGACTGATGGTGGGATTGTAACCGGAAGGACGCTCCGGGGCCCATCGAGCTTCTCAGTTGCTTCCTGCTTTCAATTGCGAGGAAGAACCTGATTTGTGAGTTTGTAGGAGGTCCAAATGACCTGTTTTTTAGGGTTCTTTTCCTACACGCGGACTTGTAGGAAACTACTCTGCGCCGTCGATTGCGAACACCTACTCACGCCGGAGCGCTTCGGTCGGATCGAGGTCTGCCGCTTTCGCCGCAGGTAGGTAACTCGCTAGGCAAACCGCGCTCAACATCACCACTGCGACTATGGCGAATGTCGTCGAATCCGGCGGCTCGACGCCATAAAGCAGACTGCCTACCAAGGGGCTTAGCCCGGCAGAAACGATGAGGCCGGCCGCAACGCCAACCATCCCGGTAGCCAACCCTTGGAGCAGGAACATCCGCAATACCTGAGCACGATCAGCGCCTACCGCCATTCTCAGACCGATCTCGCGCGTTCGTTCGCGAACTGCGTAACTGAGTACTCCGTAGACGCCGATCGCCGAAATAAGCAAGGCCAAACCAGCCAAACTGGCGAGCAAGATCATCGTGTAGTTGAGCTGCCAGGCGGAGTCCCAGACTATGTCGTCCAAAACTTGATAGCCCGGCTCTTCAATCGTCACCGCCGGGTCAATCGCGTGGAGGCGTTCAACGATCTCGGGGAACAGCGAGTCCGGGTCGCGGGCGCTTTTCACCATCCAATAGGCAGCGCCATACCACCCCTGACTCTGAGTTTCATAGACGACCGGCTCGGGCCCCCCCTGTAATCCGCTGGTACGGACATCCCCGACAACTCCAATTACCGTCATCCTGCGAGGAAATTGGGCATTGGCGTCTTCACTGCGCCGGATGGTCTTGCCGATCGGGCTCTCACCCGGCCAGAAGCGATGTGCAGCCTCTGCGCTGACGATCGCCACGCGGGGAACATCCGGCCGGTCGCGAAGGTCGAAATGCCGACCCTCGATCAGGGGAATGCCGAGTACGCGGAAGTAATTTGGCCCTACGTGGGCATCTATAAAGCTGACGGGGTCGGCTTTGCCGCCCGTGCGCTCGGCCCACTGAACGACCCTGGTTTGGGGGCCGATAGGGGGTGTGTAACTGCTTGCCACGCTTGTGACGCCGGGCATTTGTCCCAAAGCTTCTCCGACTTCGCTCCACCAGGTCTGCGACTCCGCCAGGCTGCCTTCGCGTCCTTTCATTCCTGCGAATATGGTCATCCCGATAACCTGCTCGGTCTGTAGCCCGGCTCCCTGTTGGTGCAGGTTTATGAATGTGCGAACCGACACGCAGGCCCAGGTTGCAAGCACAACAGCCAGGGAAACCTGAGCGACGCCAAGCCATCGGCGCGCGCCTCGTGCATCGCGAAGACCTAGGGCGCTGTTTCCGCCGTCTTTGACCCACGCAGCAAGCTGAAAGGATGTTGCCCGAAAGGCGGGCAGCACCCCGAAGAGTCCTCCGCTAACGAGCGCGAGTATCAGGGAAAAAACAGCAACCCAGGGGTCGATCACGATACGGTCGGCTTGAAGGAAGAACGCCGACCACACGTTCTGCTTGGGGAGCCACCCGCGCAGAAATCCGACAAGCCCCGCCGCCAGGGCGAGGCCGAGCAGACCTCCCAAGAGCGACAAGACAGCGTTCTCGGTGATGAGCTGTCGGATGAGCCTGCCGCGCCCGGCTCCAATCGCTGATCTGACGGCAAATTCACTCGATCGAGTCATCGAGCGAACGAGCGCTAGAGCTGCGACGTTCGAACAGAGAATCAACAGCACAATACCAGCCGCCGAGAAGAGCAACAAGAGGGGATTGCGCAGACCGCCGGTCGCCTCCTCCGGCAGCGGTACAAGTACGAGTCGTCGTCCAGTGTGAGTCGATGGGTAAAGTTCCGCCAGGCCCTGTGAGAAGGCATCCGCGGCGGATTGGGCTTGGACGAGGCTCAACCCCTCTCTGACTCTGCCGATTCCCCAGAAATTAAAGGTACTGCGAGAGCGGTTCGCAATCTCCGTCGTGAGCGGCGGGAGATTCCAGGGCATCATCCACCCCACGTCGCGGCTCAAGAGATAGAAGCCTGGCGGCAAGACGCCGACGATAACGACCGGTCGGCCCGGAGGTCCGCGGTTGATGAGGTGAACTGCCCGGCCGATGACCGCGGGGTCGGACCCGAAGCGCGTCTTCCAAGTGTCGTGCGACAGGAGGATGACATCCGGCTCGCCCTTGGACTCATGCGGATCCAGGCATCGGCCAAGCATCGGCTTGACCCCGAACGTCCGGCAAAGGTCCCCATCCACGTACGCCCCGTGGAGAAATTGGCCCAACTCTTCAAAGCCGATGCGATTGGGATTGACGGCCAGCGCGCTTTCAAAAAGACCCGAGCGGTTTCGCCAGTCCTCAAAGTCCGGCAAGGAGATCGTTCTCTCTAGTTGGCCAGGACCCGGGAGGCCGTCGGCACCCTTATCTTCCCGCCACATCGCCACCATTCGGTCTGGTTGCTCGTACGGAAGCGACTGGATCAGCACGCCGTTCACCACGGCAAACATCGTGGTTCCGATCCCGACACCGAGTACAAGCGCAATTAAGACGGTGACAGTGTAACCTCGGTCTCTGCTGAAGGAGCGCAGTGCAAAGTGGACGTCTCGGACAAGGCTTTCCAGGAAAGGAAAGCCACGCCGCTCGCGGTACTCGTCCTTCACTTGCTCAAATCCGCCGAAGTCCCTGAGAGCCGTGCGGCGAGCTTCCGCGGCGCTCATGCCGTTCCCGATGTTCTCCGCTATCTGCATTTCGACGTGCAGGCGGAGTTCTTCGTCCAGTTCTCGATCGAGACGCTTCTTTTGGAACAGAGAAGCAAATCGGGAGGCGAGTCTCTTGTGCCAGGACATCATTTCTACCTGGTCCCCGAGCGGCTAAACCGATTTGGTTTGGAGCAGTTGGAAGACGGCTCCGGCCAGCCGTTCCCAATCTTCCGTCTCGGTTACGAGTTGCTTGCGACCGGCCGGTGTCAGCGAGTAGTACTTGGCTCTGCGGTTCTTCTCTGACGCGCCCCATTCAGAACGGATCCATCCGTTCTGTTGGAGACGCAACAAGGCCGGGTAGAGCGAGCCTTGACTGACCTGAAGCACGTCGTCAGAGATCTGTTGGATGCGCTTCGAGATGCCGAAGCCATGCATCGGTTCTAGGGCCAGGGTCTTGAGCACGAGCAGGTCGAGCGTGCCTTGCAGCAGGTCCGATTTTTCTCCCATCGATTACCTCCAGAGAATCGACAAGAGAGTACGAGGATTACCTGTAGTTTGTCAAGAGGGAAAAGTCTCGGAATGGGGCGGCGTGCAGGCCGGATTCGACGATACCCTTCGAGACTCAGAAGTGCGTTAATACTGGGCAATCAAGCCGGGCAATGCGCCTAGCTGGTCGCTTGGGATTGGAGAACCTGGCTGTCCGTATAGATGCGGCGAACGATCGATTCGATCGATTCTTCTTCCACGAAGATGTCGCGCACGTCGGCGGCGGCGACGACGCGGCGAATAATGTCTCCTGTGGCGTAGCGGTCGCGGTCAAAGGCCAGCAGACAAGTGAGCGGATCACGCCTGCGGCAGGCGACGCCGTCGAGACGGAGCGCTTCGATGACGTCAGCCTGTTCGGGGTCTTTGAGTTCGAAGCGAACCTGATGTTGCAGGCCCAGCCGCGATTTCAACGAGCTGAGCGAGCCGTCGAACAAGATGCGTCCGTGATCGATGAGCAACAGGCGGTCGCACAGTTCCTCGATGTCGGCGAGATCGTGCGTGGTCAGCAGCATGGTCGTGCCGAACTCCTGATTGATCTCTTTGAGGAATTTACGAATGGCTTCTTTGGCGAGCAGGTCGAGACCGATGGTCGGTTCGTCCAGAAAGAGCAGCGGCGGATTGTGGAGCAGCGCGGCAGCCATGTCGCAGCGCATTCGCTGGCCGAGGCTGAGCTTGCGGACGGGCTTCTCCATGTACTCGCTGAGATTGAGGATCTGGTCGAACCGGCTTAGCCGCGACTCGAAATCGCTGCCGGAGACTTCGTAGATCTCCTTGAGCAGGCGAAACGACTCGACCACGGGGATGTCCCACCAGAGTTGCGTGCGTTGACCGAAGACGGCGCCGATGGTCGCCGCGTAAGACATGCGCTGCTTGTAGGGAATGAAGCCGTTGGCCCGGACTTCGCCGGACGTCGGCGTCAAGATGCCGGTGAGGATCTTGACCGACGTGGACTTCCCGGCGCCGTTAGGACCGATGTAGCCGACCATTTCGCCGGGTTCGATGGCGAACGAGATATCGTCGACGGCGCGGGTCGTCGTGTACTCGCGGTGGAACAGATCATGCACCGCGCCGGACAATCCAGGCCTGCGCCTTGCGCCGCGAAATTCCTTGGTGAGCCCCAAGACTTCGACTTTTCCGAGCGTGGACAACCGAAGTCCATTCTATCGAACCGCGATTGGGCCGCCTTGAACCGGCCTTGCCTCGGTTCGATGATTGACGTAGCATGACCATGCCGTTCATGAGACGCCTTATTTCCTTTTTCTTGCTCGTCTTTTCCGCGCCTGGCCTGGCGCAAGTCGACTTTCGCCAAGCGGCTCTCGACGGCGGATCGCCGGAAGAACGCAATCTGGTCTTGGATGCCGCCCGGACGGAAGACCCGGCGCAGCGCGTAACTGTGTTGGATGAGTTCGCCGCGCAACACCCCCGCAGCCCTTACCGCCCCTTCGCGCTCTACAACATTCTGATCAGCGGCAAAGACGCCGGAATGCACGACAGGACCCTTGAGGCCGGATTGCAACTGCTTGAGCTGGCCCCAAATGATCTGGAAGTGCGCCACCGCATCAATGAAGCGTACGTCGGTCTCGCGCGCTGGGACGAGTTGGCTCCTTCCATCGACCTGACCAAGCCTCTTGCAAAGGTCCAGGCGACGAAAGAGGGTTTCCCCGGCGAGTATGCCAGCGGCGTCCTGGACTGGCTGGCGTGGGCGTCAAACATGGCGTTTCTCGGCGAGACCGATCCGGCGAAGAAGATTGCCTGGCTGGAGCGCATCCGCACGGAGTATCCCGAGAGCGAGTACGCCCAAGACATGTACCCGCGCTACATTCAGACGTACCAGCAAGCGGGCGACCGAGCCAACTCCCTTGCCTGGATACGAAAATCGATTGAGGCGGGCGTGGACGACGAGTCCTACCGCTACACGCTGGCCGAAGAAGAGCTGGGGAAACAGAACTTCGATGCTGCCCTTGAACACGCCGAACGGGCGCTCAAGATCCTAGAGACCAAGCAGCAGCCCGCCGACATGACCAGCGAACAGTGGGAAGCGCAGAAGACGCAGATGACAGCCTACGCGAATTTCGCGGCGGGCCGCGCGTGGGTCGGCAAGAACACGAAAGAGGCCTATGGTACAGGCCGGGCCTATCTGCTCAAAACAGTCGACGTGCTGAAGGCGGAGGGCGGCGAGCGTTACAACTTGCTGGCTTACTATTTGGGCGTTTGCTATGCCCAACTCGACGTCCAAGGCGACAACATCAAACAGGCCTTGCACTGGATGACGGAGGCGGCGAATGCGCCGGGGCCAGTCCAGGAACAAGCCAAGCAGGCCCTAGCGAAGATCCGCGCGGCGATATGATGGCCTAAGTGCAGGCAGTCGTTCACAAGACACGCGTCGTGCTCGAAATGATTAAGTTCGAGCACTCGATCTTCGCCTTGCCGTTCGCCCTGACAGGCGCGCTGTTGGCAGTACGCGGTCAAGGGCTAAGCTCCAGCGTTCTCGTCTCTAAATTCTTCTGGATCGTCGTCGCCATGGTCGCGGCGCGTTCGGCCGCAATGGCCTTCAATCGGGTCGTTGACGCGGATATCGATGCGAAGAATCCGCGGACCAGCATGCGGGCGATTCCGGCGGGGCAGATCTCCCGCTCATTCACGTGGGGGTTCATCGTTTTCTGGTCGGCTGTGTTCGTTACGGCCGCGGCGATGTTGAATCCGCTGTGCCTGGCGCTGAGTCCGGTGGCGCTGGCGATTGTGTGCGGGTACTCCTACGCCAAACGTTTCACAGCGTTGGCACACTTAATTCTTGGGCTGGCGTTGGGCATCGCGCCGCTCGCTGCGTGGATTGCGATTCGCGGTTCGTTCGACTGGCCGATCACGCTGCTGACGGCGGCAGTCATGTTGTGGGTGGGCGGCTTCGACATCATTTACGCCTGCCAGGACTTGGAATTCGACCAGCGCGAGGGATTGCATTCGATCCCGGCGAAGCTGGGAGCAGCGCGCGCCCTGATGCTGTCGCGGCTGATGCACGTTGCCATGGTGGGGCTGTTGCTCTGGTTGTGGTCGCTCAGCGGCCTGGGCTGGATCGCCTTGGCCGGCGTCGCTGTGACGGCGGCATTGCTGGGCTGGGAACACAGGCTGGTTTCGGCTGACGATTTCTCGAAGGTCGATGCGGCATTCTTCCAAGTCAACGGCATCGTGGGAGTCTTGTTTTTCTTGTTCTGGGCGGCGGATATGGGAGCGCGAGGTTTCTAGATGGCCGGCAATTCGCTGTTGAACCCTCAGACCACCGCTCTCGTCGTGATCGACCTGCAAGAGAAGCTCGTGCCGGCGATCGACGGCGCCGACGCGGTGTTGGCGAACACGCATAAGCTGCTGGAGCTGGCCAAGATCCTAAGTCTGCCGACGTTCGTGACAACGCAATATTCCAAGGGCCTGGGGCCGACGGTGCCGGAAATTTCCGCGGCGACGCCGGCAAAAACGTACGACAAGGTTTGCTTTAGTTGTTTTGGCGATGAGCCGTTCCTCGAGGCCGTTCGCGAGCGCATGCCTGAGGGATCATCGTTGCTATTGGCGGGCGTCGAGACGCACATCTGCGTGCTGCAGACCGCTCTGGGCGGCCTTGCGGCAGGTTACGACGTTCATGTGGCTGCCGACGCGGTCGGCGCCCGGGCGACTTTCAGTCACGAATTGGGTCTTGAGCGGATGCGCTCCGCGGGCGTGGTGATCTCGTCCGCCGAGATGGCTATTTATGAGCTGTTGGGCAATGCCCGCCGCACGGAGTTCAAGCAAATGTTACCCTTCCTTAAATAGGGTCCTCGCAGACACCCGCCAAGGGGTTGTCCAGTTGGTTGGCCACGGCGCCTCCACAAGATACTATGAGATTGGAGAAGGACCTACGATGTACCTCACCGATGAGTTCCGTCTTAAGATCGGCCTAGCGGAACAATTAAAAGGCGGCGTCATTATGGACGTCACCAACGCCGAACAAGCATTGATCGCGGAGAAGGCGGGCGCCAACGCCGTCATGGCGCTGGAACGCGTGCCCTCGGATATCCGCAAAGAGGGCGGCGTGGCGCGCATGGCGCCGATCTCGAAGATTCGCGAGATCATGGCCACCGTCAGCATTCCCGTGATGGCTAAATGCCGCATTGGTCACTTCGCGGAAGCCAGCATCTTAGAAGCTCTCAAGGTCGACTACATCGATGAGAGCGAGGTCCTTACGATGGCGGACGACGTCCACCACGTCTGGAAGCATCCCTTCAGCGTTCCTTTTGTTTGCGGCGCTCGCAATTTAGGCGAAGCTTTGCGGCGTATCGCTGAAGGCGCGGCGATGATCCGCACCAAGGGCGAAGCCGGCTCGGGCAACATCGTCGAAGCAGTGCGTCACATGCGCACAATCCAGAAGGAAATGCGCGAGTTGACGGTCAAGGGCAGAGATGAGTTGGTCGTCGCCTCGAAAGAATTGCAGGCGCCTTTGGAGTTGGTGCAGTGGGTCGCCGAACACGGCGAGTTGCCGGTGCCCAACTTCTCGGCGGGCGGCATCGCCACCCCGGCGGACGCGGCTCTTGTCATGCAGCTGGGCGCGCAGACGGTCTTCGTCGGCTCGGGCATCTTCAAGTCGTCCGATCCGGAACGCCGCGCCCGGGCCATCGTCAAGGCTGCGACGTACTTCAACGATCCGGTCAAACTGCTGGAAGCCTGTGAGGATCTAGGCGAGGCGATGCCTGGCCTGGACATCACCAAGATTCCGCAAGACGAGTTGATGCACACGCGCGGCGTCTAAAGCCATGCAAATCGGCGTCCTCGCCCTGCAGGGCGATTTTGCCGCCCACGAGCGCGCCTTGCGCGAACTTGGGGCGGATGTGCGGCAGGTCCGTACCGCAGACGAGTTGGGTCTGGTGGACGGCCTAATTATCCCGGGCGGCGAGAGCACGACCATACTCAAGCTGTTGCTGGAGGACGGCTTGGCTGAGCCCTTGAAAGCGTTTGCCGGGACGCGTCCGATCTATGGCACCTGCGCAGGCGCGATTTTGGCGGCGCGCGTGGTCTCTTCGCCCGTGCAGTTCTCGTTCGGCTTCATTGACATCGAGATTGAACGCAACGCCTACGGCAGACAGGTCGATAGCTCGATTCGCCGTCTGGAGCCGGAGCAAGAGTTCGTCGACCGTACAGGCCCGGGGAAAATTGAGGCTCTGTTCATCCGCGCGCCGATCATCCGCAAGGTGGGCGCCGACGTGAAGATTCTAATTCAAGATGAAGGCGTGCCTGTCCTCGTCGAACAGGGCTTGGTGCTGGCAGGTTCATTTCATCCTGAGTTGACGGCCGACCGCCGCGTCCACCAGTTATTTCTGGACAAAGCGGCCGCAGCCATTCAGCACTCTACTCATTCCGGCGCGGTATAGCGCTGCTCGATGGCGGCCCGGATGGCGGCTCGGCTTTCCTCAGCCGAAGCGGCGTTGGCCTCCTCAACCTTTTCCGCCTCTGCGGCGAGCGATTCATCTTTGATCGCGTCGCGAAACCACCGCGAGTAATCGTGCCGCCGCAGATGATACAGCCAGGTCTGCTGGTCAACGCCGTCCGCCAGCCGCAGGAAGGTCATCAGGTTTTCGGCCTTCAAATTGAGTTGGCCGTCCGGCCCGCGGAAATAGAAGCATTTGTCGTCGCCAAGTTCGCCTTTGGCATACTTGCGCTTGTGCCTTTTGTGCCCTTCAGGAGACAACTCGGGCTGGAACGCGATGACGCGATTGCTGTCCAGGGGCCAGGACAAAGCGCCTTTCTCGTCTGATTCCGGCAAAGGCTCCGGCGGCTCCCGGCCCGTCGCGTCAGCATACGCTCGAACGGACTCAGCGGGACGTTTGCCGACCACGAGGACGTGGTTGATCGAATCCAATGCGGAACGCGACACGTGATCAGGATGGACGGTCAGCAGGATGAGGGAGCCTGAATGCTCCGCTAGGTCGAGCTCCTTGGGGCGCGACGACGGAAGAAGATGATGGGCCTCATCGAGTATGAGACGGTGCGGCCGACCCGCCGATTTTCGCAGTGGCCGGATGCGTTCGAGAAATCGCTCGAAGAACTCGGGCCTTTGATCAATGGCGACAGCCAACAAGTTGACCACGACGTTCTGCTGGGGCTGCTCCAGCAGCTCCCAAATTTCGTCCAAGCTAGGCGGGTTCTCGCCGTCCCCGACCGTCACCGCTTCCGGCAAGCCTTCGTAATCGCCCTCCGGGTCGACGATGCAGAACTGGTACTTCCATTGACGGAGGCTTGCGAGGATGTTCTTCGCCAGACTGGATTTACCGCTCCCCGAGGCGCCGGCGACCAACAGGTTTTCGCCGATTGCCGCGGTCGAGAGTTCGTCGCCGTCGGCGCTCTGTCCGAGCGAAACCTCGCGCCGGCGCCGGCCGCAATCTTGCAAGTCCGAATCAATTAGGCGGTGGACCAGTTCGACGACGCCCTCGCCGTGATCCCCCGCGGTGACGGTATCAACGTCCGCCTTCACCGAGGGCAACGCGTTCGCCACCGCGACCGAGCACTCACACAGGTCGAGAAAGGCGTGGTCGTTCTCGGCGTCGCCGACCCCGACCGCGTTATGCCGAGAGAGTTTAAGCCTGGTAAGAGCCTCTTCCAGCCCGAAGGCCTTATTGATGCCGGAAGGCAGGACCATCACGGCGCCTTTGTTGAAGATGACCTGCAGCTCCAGGCCGAGTTCGCGAATGCACTGGAGCACGAGAGTTTCGTTGGGCGACCAGGTCGCGACGATCACGCGGCCCCGCGACAAAGGATTGACTCCCCGCCGAGCCAATTCCTCAGCGAAATGCGCCGGAGGAGACTCGGCGAGAGGCGTCTCTTCGCGGCTCGCGGGATCGTAAAGAAGGGCGCCATTCTCGGCAACGACGAGGTCAAAAAGGTCGAGTCGAGGGAATACGCGCTGCAGGTCGGGCAGTTCTCTGCCGGTTACCAGGATCAACCGGCGGCCGGAAGCGCGAACGCGCTCCAGCGCCTGTAGGACGCTACCGTCGACGCGGCCGCCGGAGGCGAGCGTGCCGTCATAGTCGCAGGCGAGTGCGAGATATCTCATGTTGTCATTCCTACTTCCGGTCTGATCCGGGCGCACCTCGCCGCGGGCCGAACCCATGCTCGGCAGATAGATGGCTGA
>CAMPKL010000068.1 GCA_946887065.1 uncultured Bryobacterales bacterium | reverse complement strand
ATGTCGTAGAGAATCATGCCCTCGTGGCGCGCGGCGCCTTCCTGCTCTACACGCTGGGCGGCGTGGGCGCGCTGGTGGCCTTGCTGCAAGAGTTGCAGGATGAGCCTGCAGCCCCGGCCTTGCGCTGGGCGTTGCTGGGCGTGAACGCCGTCGTCTTCGTAGTGCTGCTGTGGGCGGCTCACCTGGGCGGTCTGATTCGGCACCCCGAACTCCTGCCGCCGGTCGAATCTCTCGCTACGCTATTCCTTTAGCCCTGGCATGTTGTCGCCGAAGATCATCGCCGCCGCCGCGGTCTTATTGTCGCTGCCGTTCGGTTTGCCTGCGCACGACTTTACGGTGACTGAAGTCGCCGTTATCTTTCGCGGCGACGGCGGGTACCAAATCGACATGAGCGTCGATGCCGACGCGCTGGCACTGGGCTTGCCGCCGGATACCGATTCCGCCCTCGTGGCCGCGCAGATGGAAGAGCTTTCGCCCGAGGACTTCGCAGCGGCGACGGCGCGGGCCAAGGACTACATCACGCAGTACGTGCGCATACGCTTTGACGGGGCGAAGCAGTCGCCGCCTGTGGAGTTCCCCCAATACGGCACCGCCGCGGCGATCGACGCCCAGACGCCGACCGTGTTGGGAACGCTGGCCAGGATGACGGGCCAAGTCCCGCCCGGCGCGCAGGAGTTCACGTTTGGCGCGTCCGAAGTTTTCAAAGCCGTGAAGCTGACTGTGTTCGATCCGTCGGCCCCGCAGCCGGCGACGTTTACGCTGGGGCCAGGAGAGGAGAGCCAGCCGCATGTGATCGGCGGCGGGCAACAAACCCAGACAACCGGCGGCGTGCTGCGGCGCTACACGATCCTGGGCTTCGAGCACATTCTGCCGCTCGGCCTCGATCACATCTTGTTTGTGTTGGGGCTGTTTTTGTTGAGCGTCCATTGGCGGCCTCTGCTGTTTCAAGTGACCGCGTTCACGATTGCGCACTCGGTGACGCTGGCTCTGTCGATGTACGACGTCGTGTCGCTGCCTTCGCGTTTGGTGGAGACGCTGATCGCGGCGTCGATCGCCTATGTGGCGATTGAAAACCTGTTTACGTCGAAGCTGCACGCTTGGCGGCCGGCGATTGTGTTTTGTTTTGGTCTACTTCATGGACTTGGCTTCGCCAGCGTGTTGCAGGAGTTGGGACTGCCGCGCGAGCAGTTCGTGCCGGCCTTGGTTTCTTTCAACGTGGGCGTGGAGTTGGGCCAGTTGGCTGTCGTGTCGTTGGCCTTCTTGGCAGTCGGTTGGCTGCGAGAGCGGCCGGACTACCGCAAGCTGGTGGTCATCCCCTGCTCGGCGGCGATTGCGGCGATGGGCGTCTATTGGGCCGTTGAGCGCTGGTTCTTCTAATGAGCATCGTCCGCATCGCATTGGCAAATCTTCGCTACGCTTCGTCGCCGGACGAGTCAGTTGCCCTAACGGTTGATGCCGTCACCCAAGCGGGACGTGAAAACGCGGACATCATCTGCTTTCCGGAGTGCTACGTTCCCGGCTACCGCGGGCTTGGCAAAGAGCCGCCCTCGCCCGATGCCGTGTTCTTAGAGCGCGCCTGGGCATCCATCGCGGCGGCGGCGGGAACGGCAAACGTCGCAGTGATTCTCGGCACGGAGCGCATCGTCGATGATGGGCTACGCATCACAGCGCTTGTCATTAACCGCGACGGCGCGATCGCCGGTTTTCAAGACAAGGTGCAACTGGATCCTTCCGAGGGCACGTTGTACTCGGCCGGTTCCGGAAGGCGCGTCTTCAGATCAGATGAGCTGACATTCGGCATCTCGATTTGCCACGAGGGCTGGCGCTATCCGGAGACCGTTCGCTGGCCGGTGCGCAACGGCGCCCAAGTCGTGTTCCACCCGCATTACCATCCGGCGGAGCCGGGAGGATACGTGCCGAAGACTTTCTGCGATTCCGCGAACACCTTCCACGAGAAAGCAGTGCTCTGCCGGGCCGCGGAGAACACCTGTTACTTCGCCTCGGTGAACTACGCGAGCCCGGATTCGCCGACCACGTCGGCCGTCGCGCGGCCAGATGGGACGTTGCTGTGTTATCAGCCGTACGGCAAAGAGGGACTGCTGATCGCCGACCTGGAACTCGACGCCGCCACCGGGTTGCTCGCCTCGCGGCTGAAGTCCGTCTAGGACGGAACGGCGCCCTTCATCAGCCAATCGGAGGCTTCGGGACCGAGTTCCTTTTCCGCGCGCTTCTCGTAAGCCTCGTTCTCTTCCGGCGTCAGCGTATCAGCCCAGCGTCCGTTCACGCCTTTGTGGATGAAGTTCTGCGCCCCGCCGTCCCAAAAAGCGCCGCCCAACGGAACGCTCTTGGTGGCGTTGGCCTTCATGTACTCGAAACTGCAGTGCGTGAGGATGTCGTTCCACTTCGATTCGTCGATGGGAATCTCTAGGAACGCGGCGATGCGGCGAATCTCTCGCGGCATGTCGCGCTTCAGATCATTGAAGTGCAGCAGCGTTACATTAGGCAGATTGCGGATCTCCCACCAGGTGCGGATGTTTTGCCAAAACGGCCAGAAAGGATGACCGTCCTTCTCGAACCACTCCCGGAAATATTGGTGTACCGAGTCGGGAGGTCTTTCTATCGGCGGCCCGACGCGGCCGGGGGTGTTGTTGAGCGCGTCGTACCAGAACTCATTCGCCGTTGAATGATGGTTGTACATGCTCCAGACCACGTCGCGTCCGTCGCGGCCAATGTAGATGTACTTAGCCCGGGGAGAAAAGACAAGCGCATCGACCGGCAAATGAGTCTTGATGAAGCGGCGATGCGTTTGCGCTTCCACCTCGGGGAGTTTGACCTCTTTGGGCGGCACCCTGAGGTCGAGCCACGGCGACATTTCAGCCACTTCGAGACCCTCTTGGCCATTGAAGATCAGCTGCGAAACGATCTGCTGCACCCAGGTCGTGCCCGACTTGGCGTACGTGCTGATGACGATGTCGTCGTCGCGGAACTTGAGGTCGTTCCAGATGGTCGAGTCGAAGTGGTGATTGTGCATCTCCCGCGTCTTGCGGGGCCAGGAAATGTCGGACATGGAGGAGGACTCCCGCCCCGCATTCTACTGCGACGGGCGGGAGCGTTGGGTTACTCGGCGCCGCCGGCCGGACGGTATTTCACCTTGCCGACCGTGGTTAAGGCCTTGTCCATCTCTTCGATGGTGAGCAACGGCGTCGTCCGCAGGCTGACCGTGCCGCTGCTTGTAGCGGCGACCGAGATCGCGGCCGCGGCGATGTTGTCCGGAGCATCGACGAGCAGGATGACGTCGCTGTCGCCGAACGAGAAATAGAACGCCTCGACCTTAGCCCCGACGCTCTTGGCCGCGGCCTTTACATCCCGCAGCCGTTTGGCGGCGCCGTCCGCTCTGAGTCCAACCAGTCCTTCATCTGAATAGGTGGCTTCCACCAAAAATTTTGCCATTGAATGCCGTCTCCTTCGGCGCTAGCTTACACGGTTTCGCGAACGGCTGAACAACGGAGTAGACTAGCCCCAAGCAGTGAGGCGATATGGCCAAGATCATCGACCAGCGCATGGCGGCACAGATGGATGGCGAATTCGTCGTCTTCTTGATCGGCATGCGCATCAACAAACCCTGGAAGATCCACAAGTGGCTGCCGGTGTTCACCGCCATGCCCAAGATGATCAAGGAGTTGGAGGCCGACCCGGAGTCGGGCTTCTTGGGACACAACGGCATGGGCAAGGTGATCGTCCAGTACTGGCGATCCTTCGAACACCTCGAAGCCTACGCCCGCGCCAGAGACAAGAAGCACTGGCCCGCCTGGGTGGACTTCAACAAGAAGGTCGGGGCCAGCCGCGGCGACGTCGGCATCTGGCATGAAACCTACAAAATTAAGCCGGGACAGTACGAAGCGATCTACTCCGGTATGCCGCCCCACGGCCTCGGCAAAGCCGGCAAATTGATCCCAGCCTCTGGCCGGAAAGAGGCGGCGCGCGGCCGGATGGAAGATTGACTGTAGACAAACTACAGTAGATCGGCTACACTCCGGCATATGCCGGAAGCTCAAACTCGCCTGGTCCAGGGCACGCTGGACATGCTCATTCTCAGGACGCTCGTTTTAGGGCCGGCCCACGGGCACGCCATCGCCAAGCACATTCAACGGACTTCCGACGACGCGTTGCAGGTCGAGACCGGATCGCTGTACCCGGCCTTGCGGCGTCTGGAGAAGGAATCGCTCATCGAGGCGCGCTGGGAGAAAAGCAAGGAGCGCAATCGCGAGCTGCGCTTCTATCGGCTCACCCCGAAGGGCCGCAAGCACTTGGCGGCCGAGGAATCGAAGTGGAAGCAGTTATTCGAGGGCGTGGCGCGGGTGATGTGGCCGGTCGAGGAGAGCTGACATGCGCGGCGACAAGGATCTGGATCGCGAACTCGCGGCTCACCTGGAACTCGATGCCGAAGAGCGCCGGGAACGCGGCGAGGATGCGCAACAGGCGCCGTACGCCGCACTGCGGGAGCTAGGCAACGTCACGCGCGTCAAAGAGACGGTGTACGAGATGCATCCCCTCGCGCGCGCCGAACGCTGGTGGAAGGATCTGCGCTACGCGGCCCGTTCTCTGCGGCGCAATCCGGGATTCGCCAGCATCGGGGTACTGCTTGTTGGGTTAGGCATCGGTTCCGCGACAGCAATCTTCACCATCGCGGACAAAGCTCTACTGCGAGCCTTGCCCGTGGAGAAGCCGGGCGAACTACGCCTGCTCAACTGGAAAGGCGAATTCATCGGCGGATCGACGCAGAACGGTTTTTACGAGACGTTCTCCTACCCCGCATTTCTGGAACTCGCGCAAGCCAAGCCGGAGGCGCTCTCTGGTATGGCTGCGAGGTTCCAATCCAACGTGGCGATCGACGCCGGTTCCGGGGGCAGCCGCGCCATCGTCGAAATCGTCTCCGGCTCTTACTTCAACGTGCTGGGGATCCATGCCGTCATGGGCCGAACGATTCAGCCGGAAGACGACCAGGACAAGGACGGCGAGCCGTGGATCGTCCTCTCGTACGAGTATTGGCGTGACCAGTTGGGGTCCGACCCGGACGCCATCGGCAAAACAGTGCGGCTGAACGGATATCCGATGACCGTGATCGGCGTCGCGCAGCCAGGGTTTCGCGGCTTTGAAAAGCTGCGGCCGGCGGACGTCTTCGCGCCGTTCCAGATGATCTGCGTCATGAATCCGACCTATGATTTGCGGCCGCGGCGCGACGCGATTTGGCTCAGCATCTTCGCCCGTCTGGCTCCGGGCGCGACGGCGCCGCAGGCGTCGGCGGCTCTGCAACCTTCCTACGGAAGCATTCTGCGGCGCGACTTAGAAGAGAACCCTCGCGACGAAGAGAAGGCGTCGAAGTATGTTCAGAACACGCTGGTGTTCGAGGACGCGGCTCAAGGCCTGGCGACTGCAAACGAGTTTGTGGCGGCGCCGCTCCACATCTTGGCGGCGATGGTGGCGCTGTTGCTTTTGATCACCTGCGTGAACGTAGCCAATCTATTGATGATTCGCGCGGCGAAGCGAGAGAAGGAGGTCGCGCTGCGGTCATCGCTGGGGGCCTCGCGAACGGCGGTTGTGCGCTTGGTCCTGTTGGAGTCGCTGCTATTGTCCGCCGCCGGGACGCTGTTGGGCCTATTGATTGGACGCTTCGGCGCGGGAGCGCTGTCGCGCATGATTCCCAACGATACGCTGGGCATCCGCTTCGACGGCTCGCTCGACTGGCGCGTGATCGGGTTCGCGGGCGCACTGACATTACTGACCACGCTGGCGTTCGGCTTGATCCCGGCCTTGCAAACCACCCGAGGCGCCTCGGCGACGGCTTTGAAGAATGACGCCGTGGCGGTTTCCTTGGGACGTTCGCACACGCGCACGCGTCAGGTGTTGATTGTCGTGCAGGCCGCGTTGTCCCTGATGTTGCTTGCCGTGGCGGGCCTGTTCGCCAAGAGCTTGAGTACGATGTTCGAGGCCAATTCCGGCTTCGCTGTCGACCGGTTACTGGTTTTCTCGATCAATCCTTCCGAGCAGCGGTATGACGTCGCCCGCGTGCGTACACTGGCGACCGATCTGCAACGCCGCCTTGGGCAGTTGCCGGGGGTGGAGTCGGCCAGCGGCGGGACAGTGCCGATCCTATCCGGTTACGGCGCGCAGAACACCGTCGCGCTGGAAGGTTATCAGCCCCAAAAGGGAGAAGACATGCAGGCCGGCGCTAACTACGTGCTTCCCGGCTTTTTTTCCACCGTCGGCGTCAACCTGCTGGCTGGCCGGGATTTCGACGACGGTGATGCCGCGGACGGCCCGCCTGTCGTGATCGTCAACGAGGCTCTCGCCAATCGCTTCTTCGGGTCCCCGGCCGAAGCCATCGGCAGGCACACCGGTTTCGGCCTCGGGCGCGTTCTGCCGTTCGAAGTAGTCGGTGTCGTCGCCGATCACAAGGGAAAAGACATGCGCGAGGACGGCTGGCCGCGCACCTATTGGCCGCTGCTGCAGCACCAGAATCCCGATCACATCGCGTTTTACTTGCGAACCGAAGGCGACCCCGAGTCGCTGCTGCCCGGCGTGATGGGCGCAGTGCGCGAGGCCGACCCGGAGCTGGCGGTATTCAACGCCAAGACGCTGGAGCGGCAGATGGAAGAGACACATTTCATCGAGCGGCTTTTCGCCCAATTGTCGGCGACCTTCGCGGCGCTGGCGACGCTGATCGCAGCCATCGGACTCTATGGCATTGCAGCATTCTCGGTGGCGCGGCGAACCCGCGAAATCGGCGTGCGCATCGCCTTGGGCGCGCAGCGCCAGGGCGTTTTCAAAATGGTGCTGCGCGAAGCATTGAGCCTAGCCCTGATCGGAGCGTTGCTGGGGCTACCGTTGGCCTTGGGAGTGGGCAAACTGGTCGAAGCCCAGCTCTACGGCGTCCCGGCGATCGACCCGGCGGTGACTGTCGGCGCTACGTTGGCGCTGTTGACCGCGTCGGCCTTGGCGGGCTATCTTCCGGCACGAAGAGCGATGCAGATCTCGCCAGTGCAGGCGCTGCGTCACGACTAACGGCTGTACCCGCCTGCCGATTTCGGCGCGTCAAACGCCTAACGTCAATGCCCACACCAATCGTGAGGACGAGCCTCGTTTTTCTGGCCGGCGCCGCCGTTCTGCTGGCCGCCGACTTTTGGGAGAAAAAAGCCCCAGAGGACTGGATGCCCGAAGAGGTCGAGACGATCTTGACCGACTCCCCTTGGGCGCAGGTTGGCTCCATGTCGTTTATCGGCGACAAGAGCCAGCCGATCGGCGGAAGTTCTCGCGGCGGGGGCATCGGTTTTCCGGGGCGCAGGTCGCCGACGTCCGGGCCGACGACCAGAACAGGGCAACCCGACGGCGGCTGGGGCGGCAGATTCGCCGCAGTGGGCAAGGAGTCGCGTCAGTTTAGCGAAGGCGATGTCGTTGTGCGCTGGAGCAGCGCCTTGCCGATCCGCCAAGCCCTTGAGCGTGCCGGCGCGGCGGACAGCGTCCCCCGGCCGGAGTTGCTTGAGGATTACTACGTCATTTCACTCTCGCGCATCCCTCCGGGGATGGCGCAACTGGCGGACGATCCCGAGAAGTTTCGGGCCGCGGCGCGCCTGACGCCGAAGGATCGCGCAGCGATGCGCGCCGAACGCATCGAGATTCGCCCACAACCGGGCACGCCTGGCATTGACCTGTACTTCCCACGCAAGAGCGAGCTCAGCACTGACGATCGCCAGGTTGTCTTCGAACTCGTCGCTGAAGAGTACGAACTCCAAGCGAAGTTCAAACCCCGCGACATGGTCTATCGCGGCAAACTGGAGTTCTAGCGCACGGCCTGAAGGCTTTTGCCGCGCAACCCCGGATAGGCCGGCGCGTAGCGTGTCGCGCGGAACACGCCGACCCCGCGCATCGCAGGAGCGTTCAGCGCCGGTTTGGGCTGGCCTTCGGCCAGCGATCCGCCCATCCACACGGGCGCATCGGGGCGGGCAAAGGCTGTGCGGTATTCCCAGACAATCTCGCCCTCGGGCGTCACTTCAAAAAGGCGGCTCTGTGCGCCGGAGCAGTTCAGCGTGTTGCCGTTGGGCAAGCGCTGCGAACCGGAGATGAAGCTCGAATAAAAACTCGCTTTCGGATCCGCCGAGTAAGACCAAGCCAACTCCTTGGGGCCGTAGGCCTTTCCCGCTTCCAAACGGTAGCCGCCCTCGGCCGTAACCGGCGGGCGCAGTTGATCTACCGAGGAAGAATTGCCGCCTGGCCGTCCGTCGCCGTTGCTGAAAACGAGGATGTCGCCGGCGCCGGACAAACCGGGGCGAATCCAATGCGCGTTGTGCTGGAAGTAGAGCATGCGATCTCTTTCGCGACCGCGGTAATAACCCTGCGGGTTGCCCCAACGGTAGAGGAAGTCGCCGCCTTTGCCTTGCTTCCCGCCGGCGTGCCCGCGCGCCTGCTCAGCGGTAGTCGAATGATCGATCACGTAGAACTCATTCATCGAGCGCATATTGATGATGATCTGATCCAGCTCGGGGTTGTAGTCGATGCCGTTGGAGTGGTTCCAATCGGAGCCCTTGCCGTTGATGAAATTGATGTCGAGCAACTCGGGATGATCGGCCACTACGCCATAGTTCGCCTTCTGGGGATCGAAGTCTTGCACCAAGTGATCCCAAAGGCTCCATTGCCAAACGATCTCGCCCGTCGTCGGCCCGGTCGGACGGATCTCAAGCACGCTCTCCGGGAAGAGTTTATCGCCGTCGAGTAAATCCGGCCTGCGGCCCGCGGCCAGGGCTTCATCGCGACTCTTCAATTCCCAGGCCAAGGCCAAGACATTGCCGTTGGGCAGAGGAACGACATCGTGGTGTTGATAGCGGTTGCCGTCGGAGAGGCGGTAGTCCCACTCGACTTTGCCGTCCCAGCCGATGATCTGCAGACGCCCGCCGCCGAAAGGCGGGGCGCCGAAAACCTCGTTGTCCCGGACGTGCATCGGCCGCAACAGGCGTCCGTCTTCGAGCAGATAAACGGAGTTGCTGACTTGTTCTTCGTGATCCCACTGGTGAACGATCTCGCCTTCCATGTTGATCAGATAAGTCGACTTGTGATTCAGCGGCGCGAAGAGCGTATAACCCTGGAACGCCGCCGGTTTGTTGGCGATGAGCCCCCACTCGGGCTTGTCCTGCGCGGGAGCCAATAGGGCGAAAAATAGGAGCGGCGCAAAGAGTCGAGACTTCATCACAGGCCTCCGTGGACGCTCCAAAGCATAGCGCAGCTGCACGCGCTACGATCCGCGCCGGATGCTCCTCCCAAGGCCGCGTAACAAATAACCCCAGAGTTAGTCGCCGGCTTCTTCGTAGCGGCCGTACTATGCATTAGCCCATGCGGTCCATCCGTGCGCTCGTGCTATTCGTCGTCGCCGGGTCCGCCGCCTGGGCCGGGTCCGCGGTATCGGATTGGGAGCAGCGGATCGCCGGCGGAACCTTGGCCGACGACTCCGCCAACTATGCGGAAGCCGAGCGCCTATTCTCCCTGGCTTGTGATCTGGAGCACGGTGAATCATTAGGTTCCGAGCGATTGACTCGTGGCTGTCTGTTGCTGGCGCGGACTTACTCCGTGCAAGGCAAGTTGCTTAAAGCGGCAAGCACGGCTGACGCTCTGCTGGCCGTTCTCGAATCTCTCGAAGACCCCCGCGCGGTCGACCTCGTTCAGACATTGACCGAGGCGGCGAGCGTGCAGGCGGCGCGGGCCGATTTTGCCCAGTCGGAAGCCAAGGTCGCCGCGGCGGTTCGCTTGTGCCGGCAATTGAAGCCCATGGATCAGGCGCGGGCATTCGCCCAGCTAGCATCCTTTTTCATTCCGGCCGACAAGCAGGCCCGAGGCGGAAATTTCTTGCGCGCCTCGGTCGCGGCCTTGAAAGCGTGGCGCAACTGGAACGATCCGTATTTTGCGGAAACCGCGGTCGACGTCGGACGCACCCTTAAACTCTTCCAACGCAATAGCGAAGCGTTGGAGGTGCTCTACTCGGTCGTGGATGCCGCCCGCCTGAGGGCCGAGTCGGCGCCCGAGTTTGACGAGCTCTGGCGGCATTATGGCGCCGCCGTTGATGTCGCCGTTCCGATCTTGCGCGCACGCGGCGAGTCGGCCGAAGCTAAAAGATGGCTCGCGGCACGAGAGACTTGGCCGCAGCCTCCATCGTCGGTACTCAAGCTGCAACCAGGCGACGTAGCGCCGCAGTTGGAACGCAAGGCGGCCGCGCCTTTTTCGCTCGGCGCCGAACGGCGGAACGTTCAGGGAGTGGTCGTGCTGACCGCCGAGATCCGCCCCGACGGCCGCGCTCATAGGGTGCGAGTCCTCCGCCCACTGCCCTACGGACTGACTTGGTCGGCCATCGGCGCAGCCCGCAGGTGGCGCTTCCGGCCAGGCATGCGCGACGGCAAGCCGACCGCGATCAACGTCCAAATCGAAGTGGAGTTCCGCTCGCCGCCACGGCAACTGCTGGCGTCAGTCATTCCCGAATAGGACGGTTTTCGGTCACTGGATGTAGCCGAGGCTGCGCAACCTGTCGAGTTCTTTTGAGTCCATATCTTCGGCAGCGTCTCCGGCGGGCAGCTTGTTTTGCTCCACCATGCTCTTCCAGGCTTCGAGTTCGGCCTTGAGCTTCTCAACAACGTCAGGGTGTGCGGCTGCGACGTCGCTTAGGTCAAGCGGGTCCTTGGCGTGATCGAATAGCTCGAAC
>CAMPKL010000067.1 GCA_946887065.1 uncultured Bryobacterales bacterium | reverse complement strand
ATGAGATACGCGCCGCGCAGGGCGCAGGCGCCGTGATTTGGGCCGCCATCAATCCCCAGTTGCTGGACGTTGCGATGGACGATCCGCCGCCCAACTGGATGAATTTGCAGATCATCGCCAGGGCTTTGGAGCCGGCCCATATCGCCTATCTCACGGTCAATGCGCTAACGGGGGAAAGCGTGTCCATCCGCATCGAAGCGCATTGCGATGCTGCCAGCAGGGAACAGCTGGAACAGGTGCTGACCGGACTCAACGACATGGCCTTGGCGCTGCTCGCCCGAGAAGGTACGGCGGCGGAAAGATGGGAACCCGCACTGAGAAGTTTCGAAAGTTCCCAAGGTGCGGAGACGGTCCGTGTCCAATGGACACTGCCGATCGAACGGCTAGCCGAGTTGTGGGAAAGGACCGGATCAGTCGGCGAGCGTTAGACCCGTGGACGGCCCATTGCGCTTGCCCAGGTACTTGTAAGGGTTCACCGGAGTGCCGCGGTAGACCACCTCGTAATGCAAGTGGTTTCCGGTTGATCTGCCGGTGCTGCCGGCTCGGCCAATCACTTCGCCGCGACGCACGACCTGACCAGGTCGCGCGAATACCTCAGTCATATGCCCATATCGCGTCACTAGCTGGCTGTTTCCGTGATTGATCACGACCGCCTTGCCGAGGGAACCCAGCCAACCGGCCTTGTTCACGATTCCGTCTGCAGTCGCAACCACAGGCGTCCCCCTGTCGGCGCGAATATCGACGCCGGCATGGAAGGCGCCTTCGCCTCGAAATGGATCGACGCGATTACCGAACGAATCGCCCAGACGGCCCTCGATGGGCCAGATGGAAGGGGTCGTATTGGTGAGCCGATTCAAGGCCATGGAGCCGTTCGAAGGCAGTTGAGCGGACTGCAAAAAATCGAACTGGGTCAGCGAACTCTCGAGTAAAGCATCCTCGTCGCCGGCCGTTTCGGCGGATTCACGGCGAATGCCGAATGCGATGGAGACTTCAGAAGCCAGGGCACCGAGAGAGGCCAACTTGACGCCGCGGTCTTGGACTTCTTCTTGCAGCTGCTCGTATTGCTTCTGTAGGGCCGCTTTCTCCGACCGCATCTGATTGAATTCAGTAACCTTACCGAGCATTCGAGCGTAACTGGAAGTAAATCCGACCGCCGCGATTCCGCCTAGCGCAACCAGGGCGACGGCGACATGCAAGAAGTAGTGCGGAATGTGCAGGCGCTTGATTCGACCGTGGATCGGATGCGCAAGTACGACGATAAAGTAGTTTTTATTCATTCTCGTCCCGATGGGGGTGGACCCGAATGACTCACCAGCTAGCTTTTCTGTTGTTGGGCCGTTGAATTCGGCCTCTCTTAACTCGTCTTGGCTCTGAGGCCAATTTCTGTCTCAGCGCATCGGCCTTCGACCAAATGCAGAATGAGAATAGACGAGAAGGTAGCAGTAGGCGTGGCGGACTGTCAATTAGATTTTACCCTAGACTGGACCTTTCGGGGACGATGCGAAGCGAGACGGAACTGATCCGCCTAATCGAAGGATTAGCGGGGACCCAAGGCCGCACCGACCTACGGGTCGGCATCGGAGATGACGCCGCCGTGCTGGCCTCGCCGGGACCAGACCTGGAGCTGCTGGCAACAACGGATCAAATTGTTGAAAACAAGCATTTTATATACGGCCAACACCCGCCCGACGCGCTAGGGCACAAGCTGCTGGTACGGGGCTTAAGCGATATCGCCGCGATGGGCGGAACCCCGACCTGGTTTTTGGTGTCCTTGGCGCTGCCGAATCGCTTGAACAACGGCTGGATCGAGAGTTTCTTGAATGGCTTAATGGCTGCTCGGGACAATACGGGACCCGAGCCTATCATCCTTGCCGGCGGCGACGTTTCGGGCTCAGATCTGTTCTTGGCCAACGTCACTGTCGTTGGGACAGTTCCCGCGGGCCAGGCGTTATTGCGGAGTTCCTGCCGCCCCAATGACGCCGTCTATGTCTCCGGGCGGCTAGGCGGATCGGCGCTGGGCCTGGAGCGGTTGGCTCAAGGTTCGTTCGACGATTCCACGAACCGGCACCTGTGGCCACGGGCGCACCTAGGGCTAGGCAGAAGCTTGAGGGAGTTAGGCGTCCGTGCGGCGCTGGATATCTCCGATGGCCTCTCGACAGACGTGAACCGATTGTCGCGCGCGAGTTGCGTCCAGATCCGGCTGGATTTCTCGGCGCTGCCTCGATTTCCGGAGGCGACTGATTCCCAAGTCCTCCACGGCGGTGAAGAATACGAGTTGCTGTTTGCCGCCCCTGCCTCGATCGAGATCCCGCCAAGTCTTGAGGGCATACCTCTGACAAGGATTGGCACGGCCACGAGCGGCAGCGGAGTGGTGTTAGTGCGCGAAGGCTTGGAAACCGAGATGGAGCCGGGGGGGTTCGAGCACCTCGTCGAGGGTGACGTTTAGAGGCCCGTCTCAGATGTCGGCGACCATCCTACTGAAGTTCTCAAGCAGCATGATGACCGCCGGACCAGCGGTGACCAGAAAGACTGAAGGCATGATCAAGAAGAAGATAGGAAAGATCAGTTTGACGCCGACTTTGTGAGCAGACTCCTCGGCTCGTTGCCTGCGCTTAATCCGCATGTACCGCGCCTGGTTGCGCAGCACCTTCGAAACGCTTGATCCGAATCGATCGGCTTGAATCAGGATCGAGGTCAGCTTGCGCATTTCCGAATCGCCTGTCCGCACTCCCAGGTTGCGCAACGCAGTTGCGCGGCTGGCGCCAGCCTGCACCTCCCGGCTGAAGATCGCCAGCTCCTCGCTGAGCGGAGGATGCGCGCGACGCAAATCACGCGCCGTGTCGGCCACCGCTTGATCAAGCGAGAGCCCGCTTTCGACGGATACGACCAGCAGGTCCAAGAAATCCGGTAGACTTCCGCCTATTCGCTGTGTCCTCCGGCGCGCCAAGCGATCGAGATAGCGTCCCGGCGCCGTGAGACCCAGGTAGGCCGCGAAGGCAGTCGCAGGAATCGCCGCGACGGCCCCGCCCGATGCCAGCGAGATGAGGGCGAATGTCAGCAATGGCAGCCCGACAACCAAAGCCAGTCGCGCGCCGTGATAGATCTGCGGCGCCCAGGATTGACGGAAGCCCGCGCGTTCCAGCCGGCGTCGAAGAGCTTTCCCGTGCGCATCCTGATTCGCAGCTTTTTCTCCGAGGTTCGCCAAAGCGTTGAGCAGCGGCGACATTTCGGGCCGGTCGGGAGCGTCATCGGCTGCCGATACGTCCGCCTCAGGCGAATGCCCCATCGCTGCCGCAGCCGAGCGCCTGGCCCAGAACCAATACCCCGCCAGCCCATAGATCCCTAGGGAGGCGAAGAAGATCGCAATCGTGGTTGAGCTCATCGCTTGCTTAGACCTTGATGTCAACGATCCGGTTGATCACGAAGAAAGCTAAGGCTTGACCACAGATGCCGGCCAAAATTAGCAGGCGGCCGATCGGGTGATTGGTCAGAATGCTCAGATACTCCGAGTTCACCAGCAGCATGACCCCAGCGATGAAGAACGGCAAGCAGGTGAGGATAATGGCTGTGATTCTCCCGTTAGCTGTCAGTGCGCGGACATGTCCGCGCAGCGTTTCACGGTCGCGAATAGTTTCGGCGAGGCTGTCGAGCAATTCGTGCAGGTTGCCGCCCGTGCGCGACTGGGAGATGACGGCCGATACGAAGAATTGAATGTCGACGCTCGGCACGCGGTCGGCCATATTCGACAGCGACTTTTCCATGGACAGGCCTAGGTTGTACTCGTCCACCGTCTTGCGAACCTCGGTAGAGATCGGCGCCTCAGCTTCTTCCCCCAAAAGCTCAAGCGCCATCGGAAGAGAATGGCCGGCGACCAGGGCGCGAGCGAGGAACTCAAGGGCCTCGGGAAGCTGATCTTCAACCTTGCGCAGCCTCTTCGACCGCAGGCGTCTCACGTGGAGTAACGGAATGGTGGCGATGGCGGCGGCGAGGGCTAGTGAGCCATACCAAGGCACCCACTCCGCGCTGAGCATCGCCGTGAATGCGAGTACGCCGGCAACCAGCATTTGGAGCACCAGCCTGCCGACGGACCAATCCAAATTCGCTTCGGCGAGAAGTAGTGTGAGCCGCTTGGTGTAGCTCAGCTGGGCCAAAACGTGCGCCAACGTGTCGAGCGCGCTCAGTTTGTCCTTTCTGAGCAGATCCGGCTCATCATTCGGCTTCGGCTCGGGTTTCTCGACGAACGCCCAGGCCATGCCCATAGCCAAACCGACGACGACAAAGGTCACGCCGAAGATCAGGACGTAGATCTCAGTCAGCATCAGGAGGGAGCCTCAACGGTCGACAGTTCCGATATGGGTCCCGTCTTCGGGATCTGGCCGACATCGCGGCGATTGGTCTCGCCGTTTTGTAGTGAAACAAAACGTCCCGCGACCCTTCCCTCATCCGATAGGTTTTCGCGCTCAAAACGGAATAGCCGCTTCAGGTCAGCAGTACCTTGCCCCGTCAACCCCTCCGATTCGGCAATCTCGACGATCTTGCGCGTTCCGTCGCTAAGCCGCGCGACCTGCACGTAGACGTGGATGGCGGACGCAATCTGTTGTCTGAGGGAGGCGGACGAAATGTTGGCGCTAGCCGATCCAGCCATCATTTCGAGCCGATTAATTGCATCGGCGCAGCTGTTGGCGTGGATCGTCGCCAACGAGCCGTCGTGGCCGGTGTTCATGGCCTGCAGCATGTCCAGGGCTTCTTCTCCGCGTACCTCGCCGAGAATAATACGGTCGGGCCTCATGCGCAGAGCATTGATAACAAGCTGCCGTTCTCGAATCGCCCCGCCGCCCTCGACATTGGGAGGCCGGGTTTCCATCTTGGCTACGTGCTCTTGACGCAACTGCAATTCGGCGGTGTCCTCGATTGTCACAATGCGCTCGTCGGAGCCAATGAAGGCTGACAGAACATTGAGCAAGGTCGTCTTACCTGAGCCTGTCCCCCCGGCGATCAGAATGTTGCGCCTGTTCTTCACCGCCCGTTGGAGGTATTGCAGCATTTCCTCGCTCAGCGCTCCGCGGCTGACCAAGTCCTGAGCGCTCAGCGGATCCTTGGAGAACTTCCGGATTGACAACAAGGGACCCTCGAAAGCCACCGGCGGAATTACGGCATTGACGCGTGAGCCGTCCGGCAAGCGGCAATCGACCATGGGTGACGATTCGTCGATGCGCCGTCCGGCCTGACCAACGATCTTCTGGATGATGCGCGTCAAGTGCGCGCCGTCCTTGAAGCGCACGCCGGTTTTTTTGAGTTTTCCGAAGCGCTCGATGTGGACTAGGTCAGACGTAGTAACGAGAATGTCTGAAATCGTGTCGTCCTGCATCAGCGGATCAAGCGGCCCAAGCCCGAAGACTTCATTGAGCACCTGGTCGATGAGCGTCTCGCGATCATCGCCTGCCATCTGGGGCGCCTCTTCCGAGACGAGGGCGGCTACAGCGGCGCGGACCTCCTTCCTCACTCTAGGGGCGTCGATCTCAGCCAACCGGTCGAGATTGATTCGCTCCAAGAGCTTGCCGTGCAGCGTGTGCTTGAGCTCCAAGTAGCGCCAGTCGTCGCCCTTCGTCGCAGCTTCCAACGCTTCAAGTTCAGCGCGCGTACTCTCCTCCACGACTTTGCTCCTTACCGGGTCGAACCGTTCGCGGGTCCCTTCGCCGCTTGGGCCTGCTGCGCAGGACTAGCGGCCTGCAGGGAGATGTTCCCGTCTGTGGGGTTTCGGAGCGCGAGCCGGATAGCGCCGGACTGGTCGGCAAGACTTAGGGCCCGGGCGTCCTCGTAGTTCACGATGACCGTAACCACGGGCAGCGGCGCTTGGCGCCCGGGCTGGTTGTCCCAGCGCCCTGTATCGATCACCTCAATATTTTCGAGAACCGCCGTGACGGCGATATCGCGGCGGCCTGGCGTGCGGCGGTCAGACGCCATGTAGATATCGACTCGATCCCCGGACTCGACGATTTCGGTTACGCCCGCATATTCTTCCACGTGAAGAGAAACCGCCCGCATGCCCAAAGGAATCGTCGCCGCCAGACCGCCCGACTCGCTTGAAGGGAAGACTGAATCGGTAAGCGGCGCCCCGGAGCGTACGGCTCGCAGAAGAAAACGGCCTTGGACAGCCTCAACGGAAGAAAATGCCCCAGCGGGAGCATGCACGGCCGGCACGCGAGCCAACTCGATGTCTTCGGGCGTGAGACGAGTGCCGCGCGGTAAATCTCTAACGGCCGTGGCAATGACCATTTCCGGCGGCGGCGCCGACGACGTTAGACGATCCGACAAGACCGCGCCGAAGAAAACGGTAGTGGCAATGGCAGCGGCGAGGGCGACTCCCGCGACGGTGAGCACTTTCTTGTTCATACCCTGGTGTTTGCAGATTCTCGCCGGACTCCGCGCAAGCCTTGCAAAGGCTCTTCCTAGTCCAATGCGGTCCTCTCCTCCTAGTGAGAGTAGGACCGTCAGTTAGGGGCGAGAACCGGAGAATGCCCCTAAGACTCCGCCGTTTCCGCCTTATGACTGGATCGGGATCGGCCTATCGACAGCTTGCTGGAGAAAATTGCAGCGCAGAGCAGTTGATGGAATAGCGCAAATAGAGGGTGGAGCCACGAAGCCGAGCATCGGGCGGTCCGCTAATCTGGAATCACTACGTTGAAGCCCCATTACGTCCAGGTCCGTTCAGAGGACAATGTCGCCATCATCGTCAACCCTGAGGGCCTCCCGGCCGGAACGGCGTTTGACTCGGGCCTCAGCCTGAACGAGGCCGTACCCCATGCCAACAAAGTAGCGCTGGTCGACATCGCGACCGGCCAACCGATTCGACGCTATGGCGCGGTCATCGGCTACGCCGAGCGGGATATCCCCGCGGGCGCCTGGGTCCGCGAAGAGTTGGTGCGCATGCCCGGGGCGCCGCCGCTGGAGTCGCTAGCCCTGGCGACCGAGGTTCCCGCTGATCCCGAGCCTTTGGAAGGCTATACGTTCGAAGGCTTCCGCAACCGGGACGGCTCAGTCGGCACGAAAAACATTCTTGGCCTGGCAACCACCGTGCAGTGCGTTGCTCCAACGGTGGAACACGCCATCGCGCGCATTCGCGCAGAGCTCCTGCCTCGGTTCCCCAATGTGGACGACGTGATCTCCGTTTCGCACGCCTATGGTTGCGGCGTTGCGATTGATGCCCCCGATGCCGCCATCCCGATTCGCAGCATCGGCCGCTTGGCTCAGCATCCCAATCTTGGCGGCGAGCCGCTGGTGGTCAGCCTAGGCTGCGAAAAAATGCAGCCGGACAGGCTCTTGCCTCAGTCGCAGTTGCTGAACGCCAGCAAGGGACTCCCTCCGGTTCTGGACCTGCAGCCTTACGTGATGAGGCTGCAGGATGAAGAACTACGCGGCTTTGGCTCGATGGTGGAGGCGATCATGCGCTTCGCCGAACGGCGCCTGGCCGAACTCGACGCCCGGAGGCGGGTCATTTGTCCGGCGGCCGATTTGGTCGTGGGCGTCCAATGCGGGGGAAGCGATGCGCTTTCCGGCGTGACGGCGAATCCCGCCGTCGGTTTCGCCGCGGATCTGCTCGTCCGCGCAGGGGCTTCGGTGATGTTTTCCGAGGTCACCGAAATTCGCGACGCGGTCCACCTGCTGACGCCGCGATGCGCCACCGAAGACATCGCGCGCGATCTCATCCGCGAAATGCGCTGGTACGACGACTACCTGGCTCGCGGCAAATCCGATCGCAGCGCCAACACCACGCCAGGCAATAAGCGGGGCGGGCTTGCCAACATTGTCGAGAAGGCTCTGGGGTCAGTGGCCAAGTCGGGCACGATGGCCTTGACGGACGTCATCAGCCACGGCGAAAAGGTCCGCCGCAAAGGCCTGACCTTCGCTGCAACGCCTGCCGGCGATTTCGTCTGCGGCACGCAACAACTGGCTGCGGGCATGAACCTGCACATCTTTACGACGGGCCGGGGCACACCGTATGGGTTGGCTATGGCGCCGGTTATCAAGGTCTCTTCCAACACGGCGCTTGCCGAGCGGTGGTACGACCTCATTGACCTTGACGCGGGCCGTATCGCATCCGGCGAGGCGACGATTGAACAGGTCGGCTGGGAGCTGTTCAGGCTGATGCTCGACGTCGCGAGTGGCCGCAAGAAAGTCTGGACCGATCACTGGGGACTGCACAACGCGCTATCGCCCTTCAATCCTGGGCCCGTTACCTAGCCGGAAAACGCCCGCATGGCCGTGCAACTCCTGGTCACCCAGAGGATGGCGATCATCCTGCATCATCCAACCCTCCGACTCGCGCCGTACCGGAAGTGATCGAGTCGCTCAATCTAGTCTCCTAGTTCGTTGCGGACAAGGAGACTAGGAGTCTCTCTAGCAACGACGCGGAGTAGACGCCCCTGCGATCCGCTGCCGGTGCAGCGCCTACAGTCAGTACAGCGACCACAGCTACTGCAGCCAGCGCAGTGTGGCGTGCCAAACCAAAGTCTGGCCGCATAGCTAAAAGTACTACGGGCAGCTAGGCTATTTACCTCCCGCGGTGCGCGATTCCTCTTATATTCGGGAATCTTCCTAGGTTGTTAACTTGATCTCGTGAGGGGTTTAGACCGTTCACTTAGAGGGGAATAAACAAGTTGAGAAAACATCTGTCGAGACTAGCATTTTTCCTGTTCGCGATTACGATAGCAGGGACCGCTTCAGCTGCAACGATCACTCAATCGGGCGGTGGGGGAGCGCTCCCGGATCTTTCCACGGTGACTTTCGACATCGTTATCGGGAGTTCCGGCACGGTTTCAGACGTGACGGTGAGGTTTGATATAACGCATCCACAAGTAGGCGACCTTCGGGTATCAATAACGAATGTTGCCGGGGGAATCACCCAGGATCTCGTCTACCGGCTTGGCGGAGACACGTTCAATCGTAACTACGGCGGTGAGTACGTGTTTAATGACGGGTTCACCACCGGCACGTACAGCGGCAATATCTGGACGGCCGCCAATGCCGTTGTGGGCGGCACCAACGGGGTTGTTCCGGTCGGCAACTACTTTGCTTCGACAACAACCGGCACACCGGTTGACTTAAGCGCTGCGTTCGGGGGAACGGAGGCGGCAGGAACGTGGCGACTAACGATTCAAGACTATAGATCCAGCAACACCGGCACGCTGAACGGCTGGGGGCTCACGATCGAGACCGACGACTCGACCCCTCCGCCCACTCCAACTGTGCCGGAACCATCTACATACATTCTGTTCGGCATCGGACTCGGCGCTTTGGCTTCGCTGCGACGCCGTCGCTAGTCCAGAAATATCCTGGCTAAAAACAAGGATGTCTCCGAGTTATCAAAACACCCGAGCGCTGATAAACTCATGTCAGTTCAAGACTGATTTGCAAGAGTGAAACCCAAAACCTAGACTCGGCAACGTCTTCTTCCAGACGGTTTCGCTCAAGCGCTCCTCGATAGATGCACAGACGCCGCGACCAACCTCCCCCGGTCGCGGCGTCTTGCTTTTCTAGCTAGTTAAGCCAGACCCAATCGTACCATCAAGGCCTCGGGGCGGGGCTCGCGTCCCAAGAAGGCTACGAAAAGCTTTTCCGGGTCTTCGCTGTCTCCCGTGGACAGAATGTTCTCTCGAAACGCGGCGCCGGTCCGCGGATTGAAGATCCCTTCCTCGGCGAATCTCGTAAAGGCATCTGCATCCAAGACTTCAGACCACTTGTAGGAGTAGTAACCCGCGCCGTATCCCACCGGATCGGCGAAAAGGTGGGTAAAGGCGGCAGGCATCGCGTAATCCTCCGGCAGCGGAGCGGGTGCGAACTTAGCCAAGATGTTCCTGGCATAGACCATGACGTCGCCGTCGCGATCCGGTTCATAGTCGATATGTAGAGCTAGGTCTAGCGACGCCAGTCCTAGCTGTCTCATCTGCTGATTTGCCGCCCTGAAGGTACGTGCTCGCTTCATCTTCTGGAAAAGGGCGTCGGGGATCAGCGCGCCGGTTTCATAGTGTTCAGCGAACAGATCCAGCGCCTCTCTCTCCCAACACCAGTTCTCCATGATTTGCGAGGGCAGTTCGACAAAATCCCAGGCGACCTTGGTGCCGGCGAGGCTGCGGATTTCAACGCGCGTCAGCAGATGGTGCAGGAGATGGCCGAACTCATGAAACAACGTCTCTACGTCGCGGTGCGTCAGCAGCGCAGGCTGGTTTCCCACAGGCGGATTCAAGTTGCCGCACATTAAACCCAGATGCGGCTCCCAGCCTCTTTCGGTCTTCGCTCCTGTTAGAAATGAATCCATCCAAGCCCCGCCGCGCTTCTGTTCGTCGGGGAAGTAGTCCGTGTAAAAGGCGCCCAGCTTGCTGCCGTCGGAGTCGAATAGGGAATAGTATTGGACATTGTCGCGCCAAACAGGCACGCCCTGTTCTTGGCGAACTTCGACACCGTACAGGCGCTGCACTAACTCGAACAGCCCGCGCTTCACTCGTTCATAGGGGAAGTACGGCCGCAGCTGTTCCTCGTCGAAGTCGTACTCTCGTTGCCGCAGTTTCTCCGCGTAGTAGGCGATATCCCACGGCCGCATCGGGCCGGCATCCGAACCTTCGACTGACCGGCGAAACTGTTCGAGGGCTTCGTTCTCAGCCTGAAACGGAGCACGCGTTCTCTCCGATAGCTGCTGGATGAAGGCCTGCGCGCGCGACCCACTCTTCGCCATGCGATATTCTAAAACGAGATCCGCAAAATTCTGACGGCCCAGCAACGCAGCCTTCTCCGCCCGGAGCTTTAAGAT
>CAMPKL010000066.1 GCA_946887065.1 uncultured Bryobacterales bacterium | reverse complement strand
TAAACCTAGTGATTAAGAGTCACTTGCTCTACCATTGAGCTACGCGCCCACTCAAATACGAACCCGTTGCAGGTCCGAAAACGACAATATAGCATGTCGCCCCGAATGTAGGCACCTTGTCTAGCCGGTGCCTCGGCTCCGATCGCAGCACTGCAACAGTTCTTCGCCCGCAAGCGTCTAAGATGCTCCATCTATTCGATCTAGGGCTTACTTGCGCAAGGGAGGCGCGACACCCCGTGATAGACTCACTGCTAGTGCACAACAGTCAAAAGTACTGGAAGTTTTTCGCGGCGTCCGGGGTCCTTCTGAGGACGCGGGTTGCCTGCGCGGCGCTCGCCTTGATCGCTGCGCCGCTCCTGCTGACGGCCCAGTCCGCAGCAGTCGCCCCCGAGCCGGCTGCCACGCCGCCGATGCCTCGAGGCGCGGCCGTAGCGCCGGGTACTGAAACCTTCCGGATCGGAATCGGTGATGTCTTGGGCATCAGCGTGTGGAAAGAGCCCGACCATTCCGTTGAGTCCCTCGTTGTGCGCCCCGACGGCAAAATCTCCATCCCCCTGTTGCGGGAAATCGATGCTGTAGGTCTAACGCCGCTACAACTGGAAGATGTACTCACCGAGAAATTCAAAGAATTTATCAATAGCCCAACGGTAACTGTTGTGGTCAGGGACATTAGAAGCCAGATCATCTATCTGACTGGCGCCGTCGGTCGACCTGGGTCCTTGCTCATGCGGCCCGGTATGACTGCCTGGCAGGCGCTCTCTGAGGGCGGAGGAGTTGCTGAGTACGCCAAGAGAAAGAAGATCTACATCGTTCGAGAGATCGGCGGCGAGCGGACGACGATCGACTTTGACTACACCGCTGTCATGAAAGGCGATGCCGACAAGGACCTGGTTCTTAGGCCAGGGGACACCATCGTCGTTCCGGAGTAGTGAGCAGCCGTCCGCTGCGAGGAATCGAGCGCCGCGATTGGGGGAGAGCCGTTTGATCACAACTTGGATGAAAGTACGAATTTGTGCCCTGCTGTCGGCGGCGGCTCTTTTCAGCAGTCCGGTTTCGGCCCAGCTTAGTCCCTTCGCGGCGCGGGTTCTGGGCCAACCGGATTTCCGCCAAAATGGCTTCAATTCGCCGGAAGCTGCCGGGCTTTATGCACCGTCGCATGTCGCATTGGATGCCCGCGGCGGTAAATTGCATGTCTATGTGACGGATCGCGCCAACCGGCGAGTGTTGGCCTGGCTCGATCTAGCCGCATTGCAGTCCGGCGCCGCGCCTGACTTAGTGCTGGGGCAGTTGGATCTAACTCGCACTGGTCCATTCGGCATCGGCGCTAAGGGATTCAGCGATCCCACTGCAATTGCCGTCGACCCCTCAGACGGCGATGTGTATGTCGCCGACGAAGGCGCCCATCGGGTCACCCGGTATCATTACCCTTTCTCTGCCGCCGCCACGCAGGAACCGGACAAGGTTTACGGGCAATTGAACTTCACCTCGACGACCGCCAATCCGGGCGGAGTCAGTGCAGGGACGCTCCGAGGTCCCACCGGGCTAGCCTTCGACGCAGAGGGCAACCTTTGGATCGCCGACACGGATAATCATCGGGTCCTTCGATACATGAGGGGGATTTTGAATGCTGCCGCCCCAGCCGCTGATATCGTCTTGGGCCAGCTCGATTTTGGGGAGTCCAGCATCAACGCCGGAGGGAGCACGTCGGCGGCCGGCCTTCGCGGGCCCTCGGCTCTCGCATTTGGACCCGCCGGGACGCTTTACGTAGCGGATACGTTGAATTCGCGGATACTGGCTTTCAATGCCCCGCTTTCCAACGGTCAGTCCGCTTCCCGCGTCATCGGACAATCGAGTTTCACCACGGGGGGCGGCTCAGCTACGGGGCTGCCCTGGAGTTTGCGCCGTGTTAATGGGCTAGCTGTTTCAGCGGACGGCACGCTCTACGCCGCCATGCGCGAAGACCATCGCGTTCTCGTCTTTGAGAATGCAGCCGCGGCGACCGGCCAGTTGAATGCCTCGAGAGTCATCGGCCAGAAGAGTGCGAGCGAGATACTTCCAAATAGCGCCACGGCGCCCAAACCTTCTGCCGCCGGCCTTTTTGCTCCCGGCGGAGTCGCCCTAGGTCCCACCGGCTCGGTCTTGGTCGCCGATACCGGCAACAATCGGGTGATGGTTTACGGGGACGGCGCCACCGCATCGCTGGTTTTGGGTCAACCCGACTTTGTTAGCAACTCGGCAAATCGCGCTGACGCCGTCGGAGTCGGCGCGCCTTCGGGTGTCGCGATCGATTACTCGACCGAAGGCTTCCCGCTCTACGCGTCCGATAGTCAGAACCACCGCGTTTTGGGATGGCGCTCGACGCTGCGGTTTGCGAATGGGGCGCCGGCGGATTTGGTGATCGGCCAAGTTGGGTTTAACGCCGTTTTCGTCAACAGCGGCGCCGCGACGCCGAGTGCGTCTTCGCTCGATACGCCGAAGGGCTTGGCGGTGACGAGCGACGGAGACCTATTCGTCGCCGACTCGGGCAACAACCGCGTGTTGCGATTTAGGCGGCCGTTTGATCAAAACGGCAAGCCGCAGGCCCACGTGGTCCTCGGCCAGAGCGTCTTTTTCACTAAAGGGTCCGCCTTCATCAATGCCGGCACCACCCTCAGTCCGAGCGACGTGGAGATCGGTCCCGACGGCCGTATTTACGTGGCGGACACCGGCAACAACCGAGTGCTGGAGTTCGCTCCCGGTTCCACCAACGGCATGGGCGCAGTACGCATCTTCGGTCAGCCGGATACGGTCACCGGCGCGCTAGCCGGCCAAGTCTCCGCTGCGTCACTGAATGCCCCAGCCGGGATCGGCGTGGATGCCGCTGGCGTCCTGTATGTAGCGGACACCGGGAACAGTCGCGTGCTCCTATTTCCCCTAGGTCCCGAAGTGGCGACGGCCGGCTCCAACGCATCGAAAGTGGTGGGCCAGGCTAATTTTCAAGATTCCTCGGCGTCTAACTCCCAAACGCGACTTCGCCTGCCAAAGGACGTAGCTCTGGGCTCAAACGGCCTGTTCTACGTTGCCGACTCGGACAACAATCGGATTCTTGAGTTCCAGGGCGGACTGTTCTTGCCCACTTCAGGGGCCGCTGCGGTTCGCGTCCTGGGGCAGAACAACTTCACCGCACGCACCGTAAACGTCAATTCGACGGACGGCAGGGCGACCCCCGAGGGCCTCTTTCAACCGAATAACCTGGCGACGGACCGCAACGGAATGCTTTACGTTGCAGACGCGGGAAACAACCGGATCGTCGAGTTCCTGAAACCGGCGGTCGCGGTTAGTGCCGCGACGTTCGTTCCGGGCGTGAGCGTCGCGGCCGGTTCGCTAACGTCTGTATTCGGCGTCGATCTGAGCCGTGAAACGGCGGCGGCCGGCGTCATTCCCTTGCCCACCGAACTGGGCGGAAGCTTCGTCGAAGTCGGCCTTGATGAGATTCGCACTCCCTTGATCTTCGTCTCCCCCGGACAAATTAACCTGCAGATTCCGCCGGCTACCGCGCCAGGCGTTGTACAGCTTCGCGTGCGGTTAGCTGGGACGGACGAATTGATCGGCGGCGGATTCGTCAGCGTCGCGAACTCCCGGCCCGGATTATTCACCCAGACCCAAAACGGTGTTGGATTGGCGGTTGCCGTGAATCAGGACGGGACTTTCAATTCTCCCGAGAATCCGGCGCCTCGCGGTAGCGTGATTACGCTCTACGGCACGGGACAAGGGCCAACGAATCCTGTCGTGCCGGCCGGAGAGGCGCCGCCCGGCGGGGTTCTTGCAAACTCTACCGCGGTTCCCAAGCAGACAGCTATAGAATGTCTACAGCCGAATGCGATGTGTGTGGTCATGGCCAACAAGATCGCGGAGACCCAATTCTCAGGGCTTGCGCCCAACTTCGTCGGACTCTGGCAGTTAAACGTGAAGGTGCCGACTGGAGAAGATTTCCTGGGCGGCCCTCTCGTTGAGGTCAAGGCGGTCGTCAATCAAGTGACCACCAACGACAATGTTTTCATATCGACTCAGTAGGAGACTTGCGATGCGATTTACGGGAATGAAGATCACGGCCAGAGTGTGGGCGGTTGCCGCCGGCATGGTCTTGCTTGCCGCTTGCATGAAGTCGCCTGAAGAACAGTACAAGGCGTACATGGAGAGCGGAACCGCCTATGTCGAGGCGAAGGATTACGCCAACGCTACTTTGCAGTTTCGCAACGCCGCCCGGGTCAATCCTGACGTAGCCGAACCGCAGTATCAGCTCGCCAAGGCCTACCTACAGGATGAGAAGATCCGGGAGGCCCTCCAGGCCATTCAGCAGGCCGTGAAGATTGATCCCAATCACACGGACTCGAATCTTTTGATGGCCCAGTTGTGGGCCCGGCTCGGTGGCGAGGAAGAAATCAAGGACGCCGAAGGACGGCTCGCGACTGTTCTTGAAAGCCGCCCGAATGATCCCGAGGCCCTGTTCGCCATGGCCGTGGCGCGCGGCAGACTCGGTTCTCTTGAAGACGCTGAGGGGCTTTTGGAGAGAGCCCTGGAGAACTCTCCGGCTCACTTGCAAAGCGCAATTTCCTTGGCGCGGCTGCGCCTCGGTGAAGGCGACGCAGTTGGGGCCGAGAAGATCCTGCGGGACGCCGTCGACAGCTCGGAAGATAAGAGGCCAGCGCAGCTTGCCCTGACCCAGTTCCTGATGGCGACGCGCAAAGTCGATGAAGCCGCCGCCTTAGTCGATTCGATTTTAGCCGAGGACAATGCTTATGGGCCCGCTTTGCTCGCTCGAGGCTTGCTGTATTTGCGAGCCGGCGACAAGACGGCGGCAGAAGGGATCTACAAGCGCGCTTCGGCATTGCCGGGGGACACGTACAAGACGGCCTACGGAAGAGTGCTGGCGCTGAACGGTAAGAACGCGGAAGCCACGGCGGAATTTCAGCGGTTGTTCGACGAGGACTCGTCGGATCGCCAACTCCGCACGATGCTGATCCTCTCGCATCTCCGTGAGGGGGACGTGGACGCCGCGGAAGCTATCCTGACAGCGGCGATCCGGGAGAACGATCGAGACTTTGACGCAAGAATGCAGCGCAGTGAGTTGTACCTGCGCAGCGGCCGTCTAGAACCGGCTCGCGCCGACATCGACGTTGCCCTGAGCATCCAACCGACCAGCGCTCCGGCTCACTACATGTTGGCCAAGGTGCACGAGGCTTCCCGGAATCCGATCGGCGCCCGCCAGGAGTTGGGCGAATCGATGCGGTTGGATCCTAGATTCCTGTTGGCTCGTCTCGACATGGCTCAGAGTCTGTTGAAGTCCAACTCCCCACGGTCGGCTCTCGATATCTTGAACGAAGCGCCGGAAGAGATTAAGAATCAGCCGCAATTGGTGTCCGGTAAGATCTGGACGCTAATCGCGCTTGGCGACTACGACGACGCCATGAACGAGGTAACCGCCGCCCGCACACGACTGGGTGAACTAAGAGATCTGCAGCTGCAGGAAGGCGTCATTTCCGCGGCGCGTGGCGACCATGCGAAGGCCCTGCCTCTGCTCCGCGGCGCCCTCGAGGCCAATCCTTTAGACTTGCGTGCGTTCAACGCGTTGGTGGCGTCGCAAGTCGGGGCCAAACAGGTGGACCGCGCCCTGGAAACCGTCCGCCAACATGCAAACGCTCACCGGGAGTCTCCGGCCGTGCAATTGTCGGCGGGGACTTGGTTGGTTCGGGGCGGCAAGCCTGACGAAGCGCGGGCCTTTTTGGAGCGCGCGGCGGCGGAAGGGCCGACTGAGGCCGAAGCCCAATTGTTGCTGTCAGACCTCGAGCAACAAGCGGGGGATGATCAGGCGGCGATTCGCAGGCTGCAGGCGGTCATCGCCAAACAATCGAACAATACCCCCGCCCTCGTTAGACTGGCCATGCTGCACGAGAAGCGGGAGAATTTCGCCGACGCGGAAAAGAATTACCGTGCTGTGTTGGCCGTGGAGCCCGACCACGTCGCGGTCTTAAATAATTTGGCTTATCTCGTTGCCACCAGGAACGGCAGCCTCGATGAAGCGCTACGGCTGGCACAGGCCGCCCGCGAGCGCGCAGCCGACGGCAGCGCCATGACGGGGATGGTTGAGGACACTTTGGGATGGGTCCACTATTTGCGCGGCAGCCACGAAGTCGCCGTTTCGACGCTTCGTAGCGCTTCCGAGAAGGCTCCCGAGGCGGCGGTCATACGCTACCACCTGGCCATGGCGCAGGCCAAGGCCGGTAGGCTCCAAGACGCTAAGGTCTCTTATCAGGCCGGCTTGTCCCTGGACTCGACCCTGCCCGAGGCGCGCAGCGCCGCCCAACTCGTCCAGTAGGCGATCGCACGACTGAAATCTGCAATCAAACCGCACGCGGCTGCTCCACGCAGTCGGCGTTTCGGTTCGTGCGATTCAGCAGGGCGTAATGAGTCTCGGACCGGGGCTTATCCGCGGGGCCGCGGCATTACATTCTTGACGAGCGGCAGCAGCTTCGCCGCTAGGTCTAAGGCCTCTTTCTCGCCTTCCGGCGTATCCTGGGCGGTAACTCGTACAATCGATCCGGATGTGCGGTGCTTCATCACCGAATCCCATACCAGGCAAATCTTGGCGTAGTATTCCGATGCGACCACCCGTTCGTAGCTTTGGTACCAGTAAAGGACCAACAACCGGGATTGTCCTTTCTGTATGTAATAGCGGTTGATTTGAGCAGTATCGCCCTCGAATGGAACCGTCGCTTCGGAATACTTCCAGATTTCCCATCCGCTTCCAGGGAGGCAGTGTTTGGGTGAATGCATGGCTTCGCCGGCCTGTTGCATGCTGTAAAAAGCTATGAATACCTCCGCGGATGCCCCGTCCTCTCGGTAATAGTCACGTTTGATGTAGGAAGTGGCTCGAAGAACGTCCTCTTCCGCCTTGCTCAAGCGATCCCCCTCACGTCCGGTCCAAGCGCCAACGTCGTTAGGGATCGTCTCTAGCGGTTGATACAAATCTTCAGGGGCGCGCTGGCCGCTCCACATCACAGTGGCGTAGGTTAGGGCCAATAGGGCCGCCAGAGATCCGGTACGAACGCGTGACGTCATCATTGACTCTCTCCCACTGCAAGATTCTTGGGCCTCTCGAATCTGGCCAGAACGGTGGCCAACAAGTACATGAATCCAAAACCGACTAAGAAAACGACCCATCCGGAGAAGGAGTGGAAGAAGCCCTCAGCCAAGGCCGGATCTTCCCTGGCAAAAAAGGCCGTAATGACGATCCGGAATACGTTGACGCCGATCGCAACTGGGAACGCCAGAAAAAACAAAAGAGTCCGTATCGGCAAGGTACTGCAAATGAAGTATCCCAATACCAACGCCAACACGGTGAGAGAGGAGATGCTCCTGAGCCCGCTGCAGGCTTCCGCCACGCCAAGCGAGATATTGGAAAGGTGCATCACGTTGCCGTCTCGAAAGATGGGGACCCCCATCATCTCAATGGTGTTGCTTGCCACCCAGGAGGCGAACAACTGCAGGGGCGCGGCCAGCTTGTTGTAGACGATCGCTGGGATCGGAACCATCGTCGCCAGCAAGACGAGCGAGAAGGCCATCTGCTGCAGGCGGCCCATGCCCCAGTAGGTCAGGATGATTCCGGCGAGGATCACCACCAGGGAGACTCGAGTCAGAAAAAATTCCGCGCCGAGGCGTCCCAAGACATGCATGGCGCAGCCGCCGGCGGCCAATATCAGTCCTCGGGAGTCAGCCGAAGCGGGTACCGCAAGTATCCGGTCCCGATTCAACCAAGCCACGTAGGCCGCCAAGGGCGGTATCAGCAGCCCATGGGAGTAAGCTTCGTCAGTCCACCAGATGTGCGCCATACTCGGGACGACGTCCCAGTACAGCAAGGCGACCAGTCCGCCCACCAGGGCGATAGCGCTCCAAGAGAGTTGGTTCCACGAAAATGTGATCGGCGCGTCGCCGGCAGCTGCGTCAGACATAGTGGTTTCGCCAACTCCTTTTATCGGCCTCGACCCCAAAGAACAATCTTGACCGTTTGGAAGATGATTGCCATATCGAAGAGAAACGAGACATTCTTCAAGTAAAACAGATCGTACTCCAGCTTGCGGATGGAGTCTTCTAGGTTGGAACCGTAGGGGTAGCAAACTTGCGCCCAACCCGTAAGCCCGGGCCTCAGGGTGTGGCGTTCGCCGTATAGGGGTTCTACCTCAAGTATCTGGCTGACAAACTCGGGACGTTCGGGGCGGGGGCCGATGAAACTCATATGCCCCCGAATGACGTTAATGAATTGCGGCAACTCGTCCAGCCGGTATACCCGTAAGAATTTACCGACGGGCGTGATGCGTGGGTCATCCTCCTGCGCCCACCTGGCGACTCCGTCCACCTCGGCATCCTCTCGCATGGTCCTGAACTTGAGAACCTCGAAAAGATGCCCGTTGAGGCCCACTCTTGTTTGGCGGAAGAGGGCCGGACCGGGAGAAGTCAGACGGACCGCCGCGGCGACCAGGAGCATGATCGGTAGGCTCACAATAAGGCCGATCGTGCTGAGCGAGAGATCGGTCAGCCTCTTGAACGCCATCGCGTAGCCGCTCCTGGAGAAGCCGGTCGAGAACACGAACCAAGGAGACTGGACGGTTTCGATCGAGATCTTGCCCGTGAAGGCGGCCAGCGCCGCATTAGCGTCTTCCACTCGAACGCCCCGCGTGCGAAGCTTCAACAGTGCGTCCAGCGGCAGTTTGCCCGAGAAAACATTGTCTGAGACCAATACTGTCTGTACGGCGTGCTCTCTGACGAGATCCTCGATGCTATATGCATTGCCAAGATAATCTCCCAACAGGTGGGCCGGTTTCGAGTCGCCCACGAAGCCGACAAGGTGCATATTGAGATCCGCTCGAAGAGTGATTTCTTCCGCCAGGCTTCGAGCCACATCGTCCGTACCAAGAATGAGTACGGCGCGTTTTGGCAAGGCTGTGCGCCACGCCAGATCCGCCAGCCAACGCAACGAAGTGGTCGACGCCAAAAGGAAGATCAGCGTCATGGCAAACACGCTGCGTCCAATGCTTAGCTGTGGGGCGGCGTAATAAATCGCCGCGAGGAAAAAGCAGCCGACCCCGGTTGCTTGAGTCAGCCGGAAGAACTGATCGGAAGCGGAGAGCTGATCCTGTGCACGGTAAAGCTCGTTGTAGTAGGCGCAAACCTGGAAGACGGCGAGGATGGTGAGTGACCGAAGCGTCAGGTCTGGTTGCTGGGTAAAGAAAGCGAAGCTTTCAGCGTCATCCCAAAAGCGGATCTTGTACGCGAGTATGATGGAGCCGACAATCGACAAAGCGTCTCCCACGACCACGAAGACGGTCTTGCGGGAGACGTATTGATCGAAAATCCGGAACATTGCTCCGGGGCTTCGCCTCGGATTGGACGCGGGTGTGGGCGGAGACGACTATCTCTGCTCGACCGGCCTCCACATCAAAGACATCTGAAGGCGATGCAGCGACATGTCCGAAGCAACGCCGCTGTAAGGGCTGACGTATTCGCCGAAATAGTAATCCGAGCGGAGTGTCGTGGACGGCGTCAGGCGGCGGCTCAAGCCGGCACTGTACAGATCCGACGAGAAGCCCCTGCCGAACCGCGCACCCGCGCCGAAGTCGGTGCGCGAAAACGCAATGCCCGCATTCGCTCCCCAAGGGCTGAAGCGCGGCTGATAGGCCCACATCAAGTTGGCCTGCGCCGTCGACCTGCTTCCGAACCCCATCGGATCGCCGACTTGTCGGCGGGCGGATAGGTTAAATTGATGCGCACCCGTGGTGTATCCCAACAAGGCCTGGGCGGTCCAGGTCGTTGTGTCGGTAAGCCCGAATCGCGATGACGATTCGTCGAAATGGATCATTCCGACGCCCGCGCCCACTTCGTACATCCAGTGCCGGGAAAGCGCTTGACTCAATGAAACAGTCGGATTTTGCGAAGTGCTCTTGACCAAAGTGGAATCGGTAAACCTCGTGGCATGAGCAAACGAAATTCGGGTCCTCGAAGACAGCCGATAGTCGGCTGTGACGTGAGCCCTGTTTGTCCTGGTGTAATCAAGGTAGCGGGGGCCGCTCGAGCCCGGTCGTTGGTGATCGCCGAGCAGCGTGTTGGACGCCGCATTGCCGCCCAAGTGGAAAGTCAGCCGGCGGGAGTAAGCGTAGGAAGCGCGAACTCCGGCCGACACCGAAAAGATACGGAGCAGTTCGCGTTCCAGCCCACCCGGGTCGTCCACAACCGGGGAACCGGTTAGGATCGCCGCGAATTCGTCATCCGTAAACTCGCCTGCGAGCACGCGCTCCATCAGTTCGTCGAAGCTAGCCGGCGCCTCGATCGGTCTGGTCACGGACGGCCGCATCCAGGATTGTTCTAGGCCGACATTGCCCGCATTGGCGTTGCCTTGCAAAGACAGCCGGGGAGTCAGGTCTCGCGAGGAGTTAAACGAAAAACGATGGTCCGTCGTGGTCCACTCTGGAATTCTGCTTCTTTGAACGTGAGAAGGCGTATAGCTGAACTGCGTCAAACTGCGGCGACCGTTGCGGCTGTAATTGATAACCGCGCTGGCGCCCAAGTCATAGTCGGCGCCCAACTGTATATTGCGGAGGCTGAACGGCCCGTTCCCCAGTCCTCGGGGCAAGCTGTTCGAGGAATAGCCGCCGAAGATCGTGGCGCTCTGCAACGTGAGACCGGGAACGACCGACAGAACCTCGGCAGATTGTGAAAATCCCGGATCGAACTCGCCTGCATTGGTAGTTGGGATGAATCGCGAAGGATTTAATGCGTTGGTGACGGAAACATTGGGATTCGTCGACGTCAGGGCGCCGGCGGCGGCCGCCCGGCTAATGGCGCTCGAAAATGCCGCACGGCGACGAGGACTCGACGAATCGGCCTCCTCCTGAT
>CAMPKL010000065.1 GCA_946887065.1 uncultured Bryobacterales bacterium | reverse complement strand
TGTCGACGGCGTAGCGCTGCCTCGCGTAGTCCAGGGCGATGACCTCGTGTCCGGTAACCTGAGGCAGCGGGAAGGGCAGGAATCGCCTTGCCAGGTCCGTCGAACACACGCCGCATGCGTCGCTTCGCATCAGCCGGTAGCCCGCGCCTAACTGCAACCAGTCCGATCCGTTGCGCGTGACGGTCCAGCCGCGCTCTTCGTCGCCGTCGTAGCCGAGTTGCACAGCTTCGAGTGCGCCGGACGCGGTGTACTCGAGAGCGTCAAACAAAACAGGCATGGCTAGCTGACGATCGGGATCTCGACGCGGTCGGCCAGCTCTTCCATGAGCATCAACACCAAGGCCCGCTGCGGATCGACTGTGCCGTCGTCGGGCTGATCGGGCTCGTGGATGGCGATCCAGGCGTCCAAGAACTCCAGAATGGAGGCTTGCACCGCGGCCGCCTGTTTATCGTTGAGCACCGCTTCGGAACTCAAGATGGCCTCTTTCAACAATTCGGAGAACTTCACGACTTCTGTTGTACCTCGGGTGACGTGCCGTACGCGTTTGATAATCTGTACTCCAGGAGATTCGCCGATGCTGATCAAGAAGCCCAAAGGTTGGGAGATTCCAGAGCGAGAAGCGACGGATGAGTCCGTTTACCTGCGGCGCCGGCAAATCATCCAAGGGCTCGGCTTCTTGGGCATGGAGGCCCTGGCGAGCCAGGCTTTTGCTGCCGTGGCGCCCGATCTCTATCCGGCCGAGCGCAATGCCAAGTACACTCTTGACCGGCCGATCACGCCCGAGGCGGCCGCTACCGGCTACAACAATTTTTACGAGTTCACCCTCGACAAGGCCCGCGTCATCGACCTAGCCCGCGGATTCAAGGCGGAGCCTTGGAAGGTGCAAGTCAAAGGTTTGGTGAACAACCCCAAGACTTACGACATCGACGATCTGGTCCGCAAATTTCCGCTCGAAGAACGTCTGTATCGCTTCCGTTGTGTTGAGACCTGGGCGATGGCCGTGCCCTGGACGGGCTTTCCGATTTCGCACCTAATCAAGGAAGTCGATCCCAAGCCCGAAGCGAAATTCATGCGCATGGTGACGGTTAACCGCCCCGCTGAAATGCCTGGCATCAAGAGCCAGCCGCATTACCCGTGGCCCTACTTTGAGGCATTGGAAATCAAAGAAGCCATGAACGAGATGGCGCTATTCGTGACCGGAATTTACGGCAAACCCTTGCCGCCGCAGAACGGCGCGCCGATACGTTTGATTACGCCCTGGAAATACGGCCTCAAGAGCATCAAGTCGATCGTCGAAATCGAATTCACTTCCAACCGTCCGCCTACGCTATGGAACGACATCGGCGGCACCGAATACGGCTGGTATTCGAATGTGAACCCGACTCGGCCGCACCCTCGCTGGTCGCAGGCTCAAGACCGGCTCATCCCGAACGGCGAGTTTCGTCCTACATTGATGTACAACGGCTACGAAGAGTTCGTGGGCTCGATGTATACCGGCAAGGAGTTTTAGACTGACCCCGCCGGAGGTTCTTGCCGAGGCCCGAGCGGCCCGCGAACGCATCGCCCCAAAACTCGAGCCGACGCCGCTGCTGCGCAGCCATGAGCTGAGCGAGCGGTTGCAGCGTCCCGTTTACATCAAATTGGAATCGCGCAATCCGACGGGCGCCTTCAAGGTGCGGCCGGCGCTGAACGCCGTGCTCGCCGATTTCGAGCAGGCCAAGGCAAAAGGCATCGTCACTTCTTCATCCGGCAACTTCGCTCAAGCAGTCGCCTGGGCGGCGCGGGAATACGGCTTGAGCGCTCAAATCGTCATGATGCGCTCGGCGTCCGAGTACAAACGGCGGCGCACCGAAGAGTTGGGGGCGGAAGTCGTGCTTTGCGACGACTCCTACGCCTCACGCTGGGAGACGACCTATCGCATCGAGCGGGAAACCGGTCGGCTTCTGCTGCACCCCTACGATGCCGTCAACACCATCGCCGGCGACGGCACGATCGGCTTGGAACTGCTTGAGCAATTGCCGGGCGACTTCACCATCCTGTGCCCGGTCAGCGGCGGCGGGTTGATATCCGGGATCGCCTCGGTGGTCAAGACAGAAAGGCCTGACTGCCGCGTTTACGGCGTGCAGCCCGAGCAGAATCCGTCGATGCATCGCTCCTTGCAGGCGGGCGAGCCGACCGAGATCGTTCCTGGCCGCTCGATGGCCGATGCCTTAACCGTGGCCAAACCCGGAACTCTGACCTTTGGGTTGATCCAAGCCACCGTCGAGGGCGTCCTGCTTGTTTCGGAAGAGTCGATTGCGGGGGCGGTGAAGTATTTGTGGGAAGTCGAAAAACTAGTCGGTGAACCAGGCGGTTCTGTAGGCGTGGCGGCCTGTCTGGACGGTCAGCAGACCGGCGACGGACCGCTGGTATTGATCTTGAGCGGCGGCAACCTCTCGGGTCAAGGATTCGGGCAGTTAGTTTTAGCCGATTGAACCGGGATCCGCTGTGTCCGGCGCCGAGTTGTGGGCCGGGGTGGAGGGCCATTCATGAATCAGATTCTGGTAGGTCTCTTGGGTGCGCAGGTTGAGCGAATGCTCCACCCACAGGACTCCCCAAAGAACGAGAGTGAGAAGACCGATGGCCGTTAGGCCTTGGTTGGTCAACCCGAACAGTTTCATAGTTCAGGCGTAAGCAATTCTTGCGCCATTTCCAATTACCAAGCTTTTCTGCAACTTACGGCGTTTGAACTGGGGCGAACTGCCGCGAGATTTTACTTATTTGTGTAGTTCTTTCTCCAACCCGCGCCGTCTAACCCTCCAACCTTCAAGCTGTTATCCTTCGGTTCCCCCTTATGTCGATCCGCCGTTTTTCCGCGCTCACCTGCGCGCTTTTTACGCTCAGCCTTTTGCTCCAAGCGCAGAGCGGCCCCCCCGGCGCTCAGGTGAACGATCTGCTGGTCGTTCGCACCCAGCCCAACGTCGTCTTCGCGGCGACGGTGGGCGGCATCTACCGCAGCACCGATGGCGGGCGCACCTGGGCCAACCGCAGCGCGGGGCTCCCCGCCGTCTCAGCAAATTCCATAGACGGTCCTAGCTGGAGACTCTACGCGGCAACCAGCGGACAAGGCGTCTGGCGCTCCGTGAATGGCGGCGTTTGGAGCCAGACGACAAATGCCTTTGCGGACGCCACGGTGTTGTCCGTGGCGGTGAAGCCGGATGATCCGCTAACGGTGCTGGCCTCCACGAGCGCCGGCATCTACCGCTCGACCGATGGCGGCGCGACTTGGGCATCGCCAGGGGGGCCTCTGCCGAGTTCCGTTGTCACCGCGATCGAGTTTTCGCCTCACGATTCAGACGTGGTTGCGGCAGCAGGATCAGAAGTAGTTCTAAGAAGCTCCAACGCCGGCGCATCGTGGACGACGAACGCGGCGCCCGACCGCCTGTTCACACGAATCGCGTTCGACCCCAGCGACACGGAGCGCATCTACTACGCATCGAATCGCGGTCTGTTTTTTCTCAGTCCCCAAGGCTCTACCGTGACCTTCGTCAATGGGCTTGGCGACACCTTTGTCACGGCTGTCGCGGTGGACCCCGGCGACTCGAATCGCCTGCTGGCCTTCGCCCAGGGTATCGGCTTGCTGAGCAGCGCCAACCGCGGACAGAGTTGGTCGGGCGAACTCGATCTGCCTGTCGGGAATAGCTTTTCTCTGGCCGCGATCCCATCCGAGTCCGGCCGTTGGCTAGTCGGCTTCGACGGTACCGGCGTTTTCGCCTCCTCCGATCGTGGCGCCACGTGGGCGCTCAGCTCGACGGGACTCACGGCATCGACGGTTCGCGCACTCGCGGTCAGCCCTGCGGATAGTCAGACGGTGTGGGCGGCGTTGAACAGCGGCGGCTTGTTTAAGTCGACCGATGGCGGCCTGAATTGGGCCGAATCCCGAGAAGGCTACGTCCATGCGGACAACGCCGTGCTGGCAGTCGATCCCCAGGACGGCAGCAAACTTTACGCCGGCTCCGTTAACTCGACAGATCCGCTGTTCGGATCGTTTTCGCGATCCATAGACGGCGGCGCGAACTGGATCGACTCCCAGATGAACCGCGATGTGCGCGCCATTGCGATCGATCCGTCGGATGGACAGAGTTTGCTGATTGGCGGCAGCACTGGTGTGTTCCCGGGACGGTTCAGTTATCTGTGGTCCATCGACGGAGGGCAGACGTTTGGAGCCGACCAATTCGCTCCGATGTCGTTTAGCCACATCTTGGATTTCACGTGGGATCCGTCTCAGCCCAACGTGGTTTGGGCCGTCGGCTTCCTGAACGGAGCATGGTCGCTTTGGGTGAGCGTCGATGGAGGCGTGAACTTTGACCTGTTCGATTTGTACGGCTTTCCGCTGCAGCAGCTTGAGATCGACCCAACGAATTCGCAGCGTATCTACGTCGGAACGCAGGGCGGCGGCCTGTTGCGCACTACGCCCGACGCGTTTGAGTTCTTGGGGGCGAATGCCGGGCTGCCCAACGAAGGCGCCGTGACAATTGCGTCCATCGCAATCGCCCCCGATGCCCCCGCGAACCTGCTTATCGCTACCGAGTTCGGCGTCTACCGCAGCAGCGATTACGGCGCCAACTGGCAAGCGTCCACCCAAGGGCTGCCCGCGCAGGGCGTGCGCCAAGTATTCGCCGCCAACGGCGTCTCCTACGCCGCCACGCGCGGAGCGGGACTTTACAAAAGCGCCGACCACGGCCTCACCTGGAGTCCCAGTTCGCGCGTCAAATTAGACCCGGCTGCCATCGTCCACGGCGCCCATTTCCGGGGCGGGGGACTAGCCCCCGGCCAGATCGCTTCCGTCTTCGGCAGCGCGTTCGCCAACAGCGTTGAAGTTGCCCAACAGATCCCCTTGCCGACAACACTGGCCGGAGCCTCCGTGCGGGTGAGAGACGGAGTCGGCAGCGAACGCACCGCCGCATTGTTCTTCGTGAGCCCTGGCCAGATCAACTTCGAGGTCCCGCAAGGTTCGGCTCCAGGCGCGGGCGCCGTCACCGTGCATTTCAGCGACGGCTCCGAAGCGACGGTGGCCGTGCAAATCGTCGCGGTCCATCCCGGCCTGTTCGCCAGCGCGGGCGCCGGAGAAGGTCCGGCGGCCGCCGTGGCGGTACGCGTCGCTCCGGACTCTTCGCAAACGCCCGTCCCCGTAACGATGTTCAGCGACGGCCAACACCGCACCGTGCCGATCCCGGTCGGCAACGGCCAGGACCCTGTCGTCGTCCTGCTGTTCGGCACGGGAATCCGCGGCGCGTCATCCGTTGAAGCCTTCATCAACGGCCAGCCGGCCCCCGTCGTCGGCTTTGGGGCTCAGTCCCAGTTCGTCGGCCTGGATCAGGTGAATGTACAGATCCCTGACGCCCTCGCCGGAGCCGGCGTCGTCGAGACGGACCTCGTCATCGACGGCATCCGAACAAACTCCGTCACGATCGAGATCCAATAAGGGCGTAAACCGCTTGACCGGCGTTCCAGCAGAAGCCTAGACTATGATTTAGGCATGCCTAATTATTTAGAGCAGGGGGTCGGTCGTGACTGAGGCAATCGACGACTATCTCAAGACAATCTACGAGTTAGAAGAGGACGGCGGACGCGCAAGCACGGCCAACATCGCCAAACATCTCGAGATCGCCCCGGCTTCCGTGACGGGCATGCTCAAGAAGCTTTCCGAGAAGGACCCGCCGTGGATCGCCTACGAAAAGCATCAAGGCGCCAAGCTCACCGGCCGCGGCCGCAAGCGGGCGCTTGAAGTCATTCGACACCATCGCCTCATTGAGAAATTCCTGCACGACTCGCTGGGCTACCGCTGGGACGAAGTCCACGACGAGGCCGAGAAGCTCGAACACGCCATCTCCGAACAATTCGAAGACCGCATCGCCGAGCAACTGGGCGACCCGACCGTCGATCCGCACGGGCACCTGATTCCGCGCAAGGACGGCACCATACCCGAGCGTTCGCAACAAGGTTTGCTTGAGTTGCCCGTGGGCTACTCGGCGCTGGTTCTGTGCGTCTCGGACCGTGACCCGGAGATCCTGCGCTACCTGTCGTCTCTAGGCATCCGGCCCGGAGTGGAGTTGCATCTGGTGGAGAAGGGCCCGTTCGACGGTCCGCTCATGCTGCAAGTGGGCAGTGACGAAAAGATACACGCTTTGGGCGTCAAAGTCTGCGCGGAGATTCAGGTAACGATGCCTGCCAAGGATGGGAACGACGATGATTGATTCCCCGACGCCTTGGCTCATTGTCTTGGGCCTCGCCGCACTGGTTTTTTGGCCGCGGGTTGGTCTAGCCGCGCTGTTGTCGTCACGCCGCGATCGCTTGCGGCGCGAGCTGGTGGAGGACGCCCTCAAGCACGTCCTGTCTTGGGAACAACGCGGCAAAGCCGCAACGTTGGAATCGCTCTCCGGCGCGGTGCACGCTTCACCTACAACCGTGTTGCGGGTATACACAGACATGCAGAAGCGCGGGCTGCTGCGGGTGGCCCCGGGCGGATTCGCGCTCACCGCCAAAGGCGAACAGCTCGCCTTGCAAGTCGTTCGCGCGCATCGCCTTTGGGAGCGCTATCTTGCCGATGATGCCGGTTTCCCCTTGGGCAAACTGCACCAAGCCGCCGAAAAGGCCGAACACGGTCTGTCGGCGGACTACCTGGATGAACTGGAAGCGCACCTGGGACACCCGCGAAGCGACCCGCACGGCGATCCCATCCCGACGCGAGAGGGCCATTTGGAACAATTGCACGCCGTGTCGCTCGCCGAGTGGCCGACGGACCAGCCGGCACGCATCGTTCATATGGAAGACGAACCGACGGTCGTATTTCAGCAAATTCTGGCCGCCGGACTTCGGCCCGGCATGATCGTCCGCATTCTCGATCAGGACCAAGAGCGCTTGGTGATCAGCGACGGCATCCATGAACATCGCCTCGCTCCCGCCGTGGCGGCGAATATCCATGTTCATCCGACAGAGCTGGGCCAGGACGTTCAACGCGAGGCTACGTCGTTGGCGGACCTTCATAAGGGCGTCGTCGCCGAGGTGGTCGAGATTGACTCGAACTGTCGCGGCTTCAGCCGCAGACGCCTCATGGACCTTGGGCTGACGCCAGGCGCGAAAGTCTCCGTCGTTCTCGACAACACATTCGGCGATCCGCGAGCTTTTCGCATCCGCGACACGACCATTGCCTTGCGCGCCGAGCAGGCCCGTTTGATCTGGGTGAGACCGTTGGCGCCCGCCGCCGGCCGAGAAGGAGTGGCAGCTTGAGCAACCCCACCGGACACGATTGCGAGACCTGCCCGGCACACGCGCAACTAGCGCAAATGGGCGTTTCGCTCGCCAATACGGATTACCTCATTGCCCTCGCCGGCAATCCGAACACCGGGAAATCCTCCGTTTTCAACGCGCTGACCGGTCTCAACCAACACGTCGGCAACTGGACCGGCAAGACCGTCACCCGCGCCGAAGGCGCTTACGGCTTCGGCGGCAAGCGTTACAAGCTGGTCGACCTGCCCGGCACGTATTCGCTGCTGTCGGCGTCGCAGGACGAAGAAGTCGCTCGTAATTTTCTATTGTTCGGGCAGCCCGACTGCACAATCGTCGTCGTCGACGCGACCGCGCTGGAACGCAATCTCAACCTGGCCATGCAGGTCTTGGAAATCACCGATAAGGTCGTCATCTGCGTCAATCTCATGGACGAGGCCAAGCGCAAAGGTTTGACCGTCGACGTGCGCAGTCTCTCCCGCGACCTCGGCGTTCCGGCGGTTCCGACCGTAGCGCGCACTAAAGAAGGTTTGCCGCATCTTGTGCAGACCGTCGCCGACGTGATCAGCGGCGTAATCGTCACCAAGCCTTTTCGCCCGGCTCCCCCCGACAACGTGCGCGCCGCCGTGGAAGAGTTGGTCCCGATGATTGAGCAACTCGCCCCCGGATTGCCCAACGCCCGCTGGGTGGCGATGCGTCTGCTGGACGGCGATCATCGCGTGCGTCAGGCGCTCATTGCCGGGGAACTGACCGGAATGGAGGCGTCGCAGTCCGCGGCGGTCGACGGTCACAGCCGCTTAGTGGCGTTGCAGGGCTCGCAATGAGCGCGTCCGTCACGCCGCAATCCGTTCTCGACCGCGCCGACAGTCTGCGGCGCCAGCTGGGCGAAACCGTGCGCGACGATATGGTCGCTTCTCTCTATGCGCAATCGACCACGATCGTCGACCGCGCGGTGAAGGGCCGCGGCTCGCAGAATTGGGATCTAGATCAGCGAATCGACAGGATCGTGACGTCTCGGATCTTCGGTCTGCCGCTCATGCTGGTCATCCTGTCCTGCATTTTTTACTTGACCATCCTAGGCGCGAACGTGCCCTCGGCGATGTTGGCCAACGTGCTGTTCGCCTTTGAGGACATGGCCTCGGGTTGGTTTGACGCGCTAGGCGCGCCTTGGTGGCTGACGGGCTTCATCTGGCACGGCGTCTATCGCGGACTCGCCTGGGTCATCAGCGTCATGCTGCCGCCGATGGCGATCTTCTTCCCGGTTTTCACCATCCTCGAGGACCTTGGCTATCTGCCGCGGGTCGCATTCAACATGGATTGGCTATTCCGTAAGGCCGGCGCACACGGCAAGCAGGCGCTAACCATGGCCATGGGCTTCGGCTGCAACGCGGCCGGGGTGATCGCCACGCGCGTGATCGACTCTCCGCGCGAACGGTTGATCGCCATTCTCACCAACAACTTTGTCCCGTGTAACGGACGCTACCCGACGCTCATCATGCTCGCGGTCATCTTCGTTGGCGCCGCGTTCCCGCCGGCCTTCGCCGCGGTGGCGGCGGCGGGCGCGGTCGTCGGCGTAGTGCTGTTGGGCGTGATCATGACGTTAATCGTCTCCTGGGTCCTTTCCAAGACCGTGCTGCAGGGCGAGGCGTCGGCGTTCACTTTGGAACTGCCGCCTTACCGGCGGCCGAGCATCCTGCGGATTCTCTACACATCGTTGATTGACCGCACCTTGTTCGTGTTGTGGCGGGCGATTCTAACAGCAGCGCCTGCCGGCGCGGTGATTTGGATCTTGGCGAATGTCACCTGGGGCGATGCCAGTTTGGCTCAGCACGCCGTGAATTTCTTCGAGCCGTTTGGCTGGGCGTTGGGGCTAGACGGCGTGATCATCTTGGCCTACATCATTGCCATTCCGGCGAACGAGATCGTCGTGCCCACGATGATGATGGCTTACCTCGGCGTGGGCATGATGACCGAGCCGACATCCTACGACGACATTCGCAGAATCCTGGTCGACGAACATGGCTGGACGTTGCTGACCGCCGTGTCGCTCATGCTGTTCTCGTTGCTGCACAACCCCTGCGCGACGACAATCCTGACGATTTGGAAAGAGACGCGCAGCGCGCGTTGGACGACGATCGGCGCTTTGCTGCCGCTGGCCATCGCCTTCGTGGTGTGCTTTGTCGTCGCCTCCGTCTGGCGGCTCCTGACCTAGCCGAACAGCCGCTGGATGATGGAATAGCCCATTATCACGGCCATCACCGAGGCGCTGATCCAAAGCGCCAGCGTCACCCAGCCTTTCGGCAGGATCGATGAAGGCATGTGCTTATAGCGCAAGTACACTGCGGCGAATCCGATGACCGGAAGCATGAAGGCCTGCGCGATGCCGCCGATCTTCACCATCAGCACCGGATCGCCCACGACCATGAAATAAACCGACGGCACGAACAACAGCAGCACCACAAACAGCCGGATCACCTTCAGCCGCAGCGCATAGTTACGCCGGTCGTAGAGGCCCACCATGCCCACGAAATCCGCGAACACGCGGCAGTGGGCGGCCGTCGAGGAAAAGACTGTCGAGTACAACACGGCTACGGCTCCCACCAAGAAGACCGGCAACGACCACATGCCTAGCGTCTGTGTGTAGAGGTTCGAGAGGGTATCGATCGTCTGGGAACCGGCGGGCATCAGGCCCATGCCGTTCAGCACGCCCGCGCCCAACAGGTAAAAGGCGACGGTGGCGAAGGTGTAGATGATCATCGACGAGATCACATCGACCCCCATCACGCGGACCCAGCCATGCGCACGGCGCTTCCACTCCGGCGACTCGTCGCGCGGCCCGGCGAAGCGCGCATAGCCTTTCTCAATGCACCAATAGGGATACATCACGAGTTCGGTTCCACCCACGCCGGTAATGCCGAAAGCGGCGACCGCCGTGGCGATACCGCTTTCCGGAAGATGGAACGACAATCCCGTAACTACGTCGGCGACGGAGAAATACTCGGGCAACTTGAACAGGATCACCGTGCAGCCGACGGTCATCACGGTGAAAAAAACCACCATAAGCGTCGCTACGCGCTCGACGACGGAATACCGCCCCCCAATCAGCAGGCCGACCGTCAGGAAGTTGAGAATCCATACCCAGGCGTCGATCGGGATCTCGGCGAATTGGCGGTTGAGGACCTCGCCGATGCCGCCCATCATGGCTCCGATCTGCATCAGCGTCGCCACGACCATCACAAACCAGCACCAGACCATCCACGAAACCTTGAATCGGGGGCCGGGGATGCGATCGAAGGCTTCTAGCGTGGTCTCGCCGGTGGCGATTGAATAGCGGCCCAGTTCGTTTTGGACGACGATCTTAATCAGGCAGCTGATGATGATCAACCAGAGCAGCGTGTAGCCGACTTCGGCGCCGAGGACGGTGGTGGCAATGAGTTCACCCGAGCCGACGATCGATGCCGCCAGGATCATGCCCGGCCCGATCCGTTTCAGAATCTGGCCGAACGCTACAGGGGGTTCTTCAATGTGCTCGTGAGTTCGCTTGTAGGGATCAAGGTAGGTTGGTTGGGCCATGTAAACGTACGTCGCATGCTACCCCACGGCGGAGCAGGCCCGCAATCATTTCGGTACAAGTTTGTACTGTCTGTTGCAGTCGCGGACGCCCTTAGCG
>CAMPKL010000064.1 GCA_946887065.1 uncultured Bryobacterales bacterium | reverse complement strand
ACCGGCGCAAGCGACCGCAACGCCGTCTCATACCCTTCGACAATTGAAACGGTCTCAAGCCGGATGCCCAGTTGCGCAGCCGTCTCACGGGCGTCGGCTAGACTGTGGTCCGAGGAATAAGGCCCCGGCATGGCGACTCCCAGAACGTTCTCCGCTCCAAGGGCGTCGACCGCGATAGCCGCCGTAATCGAGGAATCGATGCCGCCGCTCAAACCGATTACCGCTTCAGAAAACCCGCACTTACCGATATAGTCGCGAACGCCCAAAACAAGCGCATCGAACAGCGACTCCACTTCGTCCTCCTCACGCGGACCGAGGTCGAAGCCGGGGCTTCCCGTGTCGAAGAAGATCAAATCGGGCGTGAATGACTTGGCCCTCGCGACCACCTCTCCGCGGCCGTTCACCACGAAGCTGGAACCATCGAAGACCAACTGGTCGTTCCCTCCGACCTGATTGACCATGACGATCGGCGTCTGCACTCGCCGGGCCGCGGCGCTGATCATCCTTTCGCGCAACTCTCGCTTGCCCATGTGGTAGGGCGATGCCGAGATGTTCAGAATCAAGTCGATCCCCGCCGCGGCCAACTCCGCGACCGGGTCGCGGCGGTAGCGCTGCTGCGCCCAAAACTGCTTGTCGTTCCAGGCGTCTTCGCAGATCGTAATGCCCACTCGAAATCCGCCGATCCGGCAGACGGTCTGTTCTTCGGCCGCCGCGAAATAGCGCCCTTCATCGAACACGTCATAGGTAGGCAGCAACATCTTCTGTTGCACGAAGGCGATTTCGCCGCCCGACAACAGCGCCGCGCAGTTGGCGGCGCGATGCCCTTGCTGGTCGAATGCGCGGCCCACGAATCCGACCACGACATCGACGCCGATTTCCCCGCAGGCTGTAGCCAGTTGCTCCAGTTTGCGGTCGGTTCTCTCGATAAAAGCGGGAGCCTCCACCAAGTCGCGCTGCGGATAGCCGTTCAGGGCCAATTCAGGCAAGACCACCAGCTCCGCTCCCGCTTCCTTGGCACGGTGAACAACGTCCAAGATCAGCGCGCTATTGCCTTCAAAGTCGCCGATCGTCGGGTTAATTTGTCCGAGCGCGAGACGCATGGATTCGCCGTGTGAGGCGGTTGTCGAACTGGTTCGAAGCTGGGAACGGAGGCCCTAAGAGTCGCTCTCAGAAGGCTTCTGGGCCAGAAGTGCGGCTGTTCCCTCGCCGCTGATCTTCTCTTCGTAGCGTAACACGCGGTAATCGCCGAATTCGCGCAGCAACTCGTTTGCTTCCAATACGTAGGCGGGGTTTGTGGGGCCTTCGGGCAGGGCCAGCTGGTCCCTCGTGTAGGTCTTGTAGATAATCAGCCCGCCCGGCCGCAACGCGCGTTTGATGGCATTGAACAACGGCCGGTGCAGAAAGTGCACCACCACAATTAGATCGAAAGCCTCGGCGCCCAGGTCTGCGTCAGGCGCCTCCAGGTCGAGCATCCTCGTCTCGATATCGGCGCCGCGTCCCGCAGCTCTCTTTTGCGTCGCTTCGAGCGCGGCCTCGGCGAAGTCGATGGCCGTCGTTTGGAAGCCGTGTTCGGCCAAGAATGCGGCATGCCGGCCCGCCCCGCCAGCTAGATCCGCGGCCACGCGCGACCCCAGCAACTCCCAGTACTCGGAACAGCCGACCACGAAGGCGTCGGGCGCGTCCTGCGCGTGCTCGCCCCGTCTGTAGCGCTCATTCCACTGATCCTGCGTCGGCATCAAAATGCGAACGGCGCCGACCGTGAGGGCGACGCCGTTCTCCATCTACAACGATTTGCGATTAGGCGCTGAACGAACTGCCGCACCCACAGGTCGAAGTCACGTTCGGGTTGTCGAACTTGAAGCCCGCGCCCTCCATCGTCTCGACGTAATCGATCCGCACGTTATCCAGGTAGAGCAACGACGCCTGATCGACAATGACCTTCAAGTCGCCGTCGAACGTGTATTCCTTATCGAGCGGCATCTTGTTGTTTTCAAACGCCATCGAGTACTGGAATCCGGAGCATCCGCCGCCCACCACCGAGACGCGCAACGCCGTTGGTTTCGGGTCCTGCTGGGCGATGATCTCGTTTACTTTGCTGATAGCGGTTTCCGTTAGCTGGATCATTTTCGAATTCCTCCGGCGAGAACAAGGCTCGACTCCCTTAGTATACCCGATGCTTTCATTTAATAGCCCCAGCGCCACAGCGCCCCGCCGGCGGTTAATCCGGCGCCGACCGCCGCCATCAGCACCAGGTCGCCCTTCTTCAGCCGGCCCTGCTCCAAGGCGTCATGCGTGGCCAGCGGAATCGTCCCGCCCGTCGTGTTGCCGTAGTCGCCGATGTTGATCACCGTCTTCTCTTCCGGCAAACCCAGCCGTTCCGCCACCGCACTGATAATCCGGGCGTTTGCCTGATGAGGAATCAGCAAGTCAACGTCCTCAATCGTCAGGCCGTTGCGGTCCAACAACATGCGGCAAACGTCATGCATCTTGTTGACCGCGTACCGGTAAACCTGGCGTCCGTCTTGGTGGACGAAGTGCTCGCGATTGTCGATCGTCTCGTGGCTCGCCGGACGGCGGCTGCCGCCGGCAGGCATGTAGAGGTAATTGCCTCCGGAGCCGTCGATCTCGTGCTGGAAGTCGAGCAGTCCGACGTCCTCGCCTTCGTCTGCTGGTTCCAGCAGCAAGGCGCCCGCCGCGTCGCCGAAAAGCACGCACGTCGCCCGGTCTTCGTAATCGACGATGCGCGACATCGTATCGGCGCCAATCACCAACACCCGTTTCTGGGAGCCGCTGGCGATCATCTGGGCCGCCGTCGTCAGCCCGTAAAGCAGCCCCGAGCACGCGGCGACCAGATCGAATCCCCACGCGCCCTTGGCGCCTAGCCGATCCTGCACCAGACAGGCCGTCGAAGGGAACAACATGTCCGGGGTCACCGTGCAAACAATGATCGTCTCGACCGTCGATGCGTCCACGCCCCGCCTGGCAAGCGCTTCTTGGGCCGCCTCTACCGCGAGATCCGAGGTCGCTTGGTGCGGCTGCGCGATGTGCCGTGTGCGAATACCCGTGCGAGTGACGATCCAATCGTCGTTGGTGTCAATCGTCTTCTCTAAATCGGCGTTGGTGAGGGTGCCGGGAGGTACATAGCACCCCACGGCGGTAATCTTGGCTCGATGCAATGAACGTCCTTGCGGCAACAGCGCACTCCATGCCGCACGATGCCCATCAGGCACACGGCAGAATCACCCATTGTAGGCGAGCGCTTGCGCCCTTCGGAACCGTCGGCCCTTCTTGACCGCGCTGTTGAGCCAATCAATCCATGGTTGAAGCGTCTGAAATCGTTTGGCGATCTCCGCCTGCAGTTGGGGCGTCTCCGCCAGCTCAGCCGGCAATTGTGCTGACGCCAAAAACTGCTTGCCAAGCAGTAGATCCAGCGCCGGATCGTCGGCCGAAAACCCCTTCGGCGGCCGTTTCAGCCGCTCCCCCCGCACCTCGCCGAACAAGCGCTTAAAAGCCGCCGCGCTCGTCAGCTTGCGGTAGCTCGCCGACTCTTTGCTCAGCCGCTTGCGGATCGCCGACAGCTCCTTGGGTCCCGGCATATAGACGCCCGCGCCCAAGAAAATCTCACCCGGCGCAAGGTGAAAGTAGTAACCCGCCCCCGCATGCTTCTGCATCGCTTTTGGGAAAAACGAAGCGGCGACATGAGTCTTGTACGGCCGTTTGTCGTTGCTGAACCGTATGTCGCGATGGATTCGGTAAATCGCCTTCTTCGGATCCGTTTGAAACCCGCTCGTGAACTTCTCCAGATCCTCCCCCAGCGCCATCACCAAATCGTGCATCGGCCCCTTTACACAGGTCTCGTAGTCCTCCCTATACTCTTGAAACCACTCGCGATTGTTATTCCTCTCCAACTGCCGCAAGAACTTCAGCGCCTGCGGCGGGAATCCCGGGGAATCGAGCCATGTTGGCTATCGTAACCCCTCGGCGTAGACCCGACTGCTGCGCTGGGAGTCTCGGCTTAGACTAATGCTTTAAGGGGAGATGACGCCCGACCACGATGTCGAACCGTCGCCAATCTTTATCTCTTCGCATCCGTCTCGCATTTCTGTTGCTGGGGCTGACGGCTATCTCACTGACCAGCGCCCTGGCGTTCCGCGTCGCCGAAGAGTCGCTCGAAACGGCTACCTACGAAAGGCTGACCGGGATCCGCGAGACCAAACGGCGCCAAATCGAATCTCACCTCCGTCAGGCCGTTGCACTTGCGGCGGCTCTGGGTCGCGATGAGTCGGTGATCGACGCTTCACTGGGCTTTGAGGCTGCAGGGCCTCCCGGCGGCGACGACTACGAGGCCGTTCACCGGCTACATGGCGCCGGGCTAGAAGGCCTGACGGCGGCGATGGGTTTCGAGGACCTATTGCTCATCAAGGATCGCGTGGTGCTGTACTCAGTCGGCGGGGGCGATGAGGCAGGCCGCCGTATCACTGAACTCGCGGCGCCCACTCTACAGGCGGCATACCAAGCCGTTGTCGAAGGGGCGGATGCGCAGATCGCCGAATACGGACCCTATGCCGAACCCGCTGGAGTCGCGGCCTTTGTGGTCGCTCCAATTGTCGCGCGCGGCAGGTGCCTGGGAGCAGTCGCCGCGCGGCTGTCTATCGCGCGGCTGGACGAGATCATGACCGGTGGAGGCCGCTGGAGAAGCGAAGGCCTTGGCGAAACAGGCGAGACCTACCTCGTCGGCGGGGATCTGATGATGCGCAGCGATTCGCGCTTCTTCATCGTTTCGCCCGAAGAGTACTTTACGCAGCTCCGGTCATCGGGAACCCCGTTACAAGAGATCGAGCGGATTCGTTCGCGGGGCACGACCGTCCTGACCCAGCTCGTCGATACTGCGGCCGTTCGCCGGGCGCTGGCGGGTGAGAGCGGCCTGGCGCAGGTCACGGACTATCGCGGTGTCGATGTTCTCTCCGCTTTCGCGCCGCTTGAGGTACCTGGCTTGCGTTGGGTTCTCCTATCCGAGATTGACGCTCAAGAGGCCTTCGCGCCCGTCGCCGACCTCCGCCGGCAGGCATTGATGCTCGGTCTGACGGTTTCGGCCGCCTTCCTTGGCTTGGGCTATGCGTTCTCCAAACGAACCACTGAGCCGCTGTTGGCGTTAACCCGCTCCGTCGAACGCTTCGGCAGCGACGACTGGCAGGGCGTGAGCCAACTCGATGCATTCCAGACAGCCGACGACGAGGTCGCGCGGCTCGCCTTGCAGTTCGACCAAGTCAGTCGCCGGTTGCGCGAGACGACCGTTTCGCGTGACTACCTCGACGATCTGCTGGCGTCGATGCTCAATGCGGTCTTCACGATCGGGCCGATCAATTCGAGGCCCACCGATCAGAGTCTACTCAGCGTCCGCTCCGCCAACCCCGCCGCCCTGCGCCTACTGGGATACGAGGCCGGCGAATTGGAGGGCTCCCCCTTGGCGCGACTGCTCGGCAATCATGCCGGACCCTCGGCTTGGCTTGACGCCTTGACTCAAACCGGTAACACGCCAACCATCGAGACCATGCTCTTGACCAAAAACGGCCAGGAGGTGCCCGTGCTTTTCGCCGCCGCGCGAGTTCGCACCCGACGCGGTGAGGAAGGCGATGCCGTCTGCGTTGCGCAAGACATCACCGACCGCCGTGCCGCCGAAAACAGGCTGCAGGCCTTGAATGAGCGGCTTATCCACGCTCAAGAAGAAGAGCGCCGCCGGCTTGCCCGAGAGCTTCACGACGACGTCACCCAACGTCTTGGCGCTTTGGCCATCGAGATCGGCTCAATTGCCCGTGAAGGCGGGCCGCATCTTCGTGAACTCAACCTTGCCAAAGAGCGGGCCATTCAACTCGCCGACGACGTGCAGGGCCTGTCCCGCCGGCTTCATCCGTCGATCTTGGATGACCTTGGTTTGGTCGCCGCTCTGCGTGCCGAGGCGGCCGCCGCCCGCTCACGTCTTCGCATCCCCGTCTCGCTGGCGGTCGAACATCTCCCGGCGGAGTTTCCTAAGATTTCAGCGCTATCCCTCTACCGAATCGCCCAGGAGTGTCTGCAAAACATCGCCAAGTACGCCCACGCGTCGGAAGTGAATATCGAATTGGTCGTCTCCGGCCGCGTCGTACGCCTCCGGATCGAGGACGACGGCGTCGGCTTTGACCCCTCGCGATCCGGCGGCGGGCTTGGCATCACAAGCATGCAAGAGCGGGCGCGTTTGGCCGGCGGGGTCCTAAGCATTCAATCGGCCCCGGACCGCGGCGTTAAAGTATTGGTGGAAATGCCAGTTGCCCTCGCCGATAACACTTCCCCGTCATGAAGCGCCCTAGCATCATTGCCGCCGACGACCACCTTATTGTCGTTGAAGGTCTTCGAGGGCTCCTGGAGCCCGAGTTTGAACTCGTTGCTGTGGTCGGCGATGGCCGGGAGTTGATCGAAGCCCACGACCGGCTTCATCCCGATTTGATTGTTGCCGATGTCGGAATGCCTCACTTGAACGGCATCCAAGCAATGCGCAAGCTAAAGGAAGCCGGGTCGAAATCGCGCTTCGTCTTCCTCACCATGCACCCCGACGCCGAATATGCCGCTGAGGCCCTTGACTCCGGCGCGTCAGGCTACGTGCTCAAGCATTCCGCCCCCGAAGAGTTGGTCGCGGCCGTCCGCGAAGCATTGGCCGGCCGCACCTACATCACGCCGCGCATTGCCGCGGAAGTCCTCCAGGCCATGCGCGGCGGCGCTCCCGCTGCTCGCCTCACGTCTCGCCAGTCCGAAGTCCTTCAATTGCTCGCTGAGGGCAAATCCGCCAAGCAAGTCGCCGCCGCTCTCGACTTATCGCCGCGCACGGTCGAATCCCACAAGTACGCCATCATGGAAGTCCTCGGCGTCAAAACCTCCGCTGAACTCGTTCGCGAGGCAGTCAAGCGCGGCATCGTCTGCGACTAAAACCACCGAAGATATTCTCCTCCCGACCCGTAATTCTTCGGATACCCCCGCGCGGTTTGCACCCCTAGCCTAAGTGCAGAAGGCGATCACGATTTCGCCCAAAGCTGACTAGAGGAGAAACATCATGCGAATTGTTACTGCACTCGCCGTCTTCGCGCTTTTGATTGCCGGAGCGGATCGAATGGACGCGCAACTGTTCTCGAAGCACCGCTTGAAAGCGGAGTTGAAGACCAAGAACCTGGCGCAACTTGAAGAGAGAGCGCGCACTTCGCAAGACTGGCAGACCCTGGCGCAGTTGTGGGAGAGCCGGGAAGCCGCGCTTCTAGAAAAGGCCAAGCGGCACGACCAGCTAGAGCAGCGTTATGCTTCAGCGCCCAAGTCGCTGCTAGCCAAGCGCGGTCATTCGTGGAACACTCCCCGGTATCAAGCCGAACTCGCGGATAAATCTCGTGCCGAAGCCAAGTTGGCGGCAGAGCGGGCGGCCGTCTACGTCGCTCGCGCCGAAGCCGCTGCCGTCAATGTCGACTAACCGGGTTCATCCCTCCCAAGGCGAGCGGAGATACAGCCACGTCTTCTCGCCGCTCGGCCTCCTTCATGGGGTCGAGCGGCGAGCCGCTTTAAAAGGTTCTTTGCAGTAGGCCCGCCCCAGGCGGCCTAGAATGAAGAGTTGTCTGTAACTCCCACGGTTGACGAAGCGTACGCGGCTCTCGCGGGAGTTGCTGGCCTCAAGGTTGCTCAGAACGTATCCCTAAAGAGCTACAACCGTTTCGGCCTCGGCGGTCCCGCCGACCTGCTCGCCTCCACGAAACAGACCGACGTGCTGGCTGAAGCTATTAGCGTCATCCGCCGTCTAACCCTGCCCTTCTACTTCCTGGGCGACGGCAGCAACGTCATCGTCTCCGACGCCGGTTATCGCGGCCTGGTAATTCGCTACGAGGCCGACGCGGTCGAAATGCGCGCCGGCGCCGTCTACGCCGAGGTCGGCGCTCCGCTGCAGGCCCTGGTCGACTTCTCGATCGCCCAAAGCCTGGCGGGCATCCACACCCTCGAACGCATCCCCGGTTCGGTCGGCGGCGAGGTCTACGGCAACGCCGGGGCCTACGGACGCTCGATGCATGAGACCATCGCCCGTGTGCGCTATCTCGATGGCGAAGCCGTTCGCGAGTTCGACAATCCGGGCTGCGAGTTCGAATATCGCGAGAGCGTCTTTAAACGCCGCAAAGATTGGATCGTCCTTTCTTGCGCGCTCGAACTCGAATCCGGCGACCAAGCAGCCCTAGCCAAAGAAGCCGCCCATATTCGAGCCATTCGCGACGAGAAGTTCCCGCCTTCCATGCGCTGCGCCGGCAGCATCTTCAAGAATCTCTATTTCGAGCGCCTCCCGGCCCCCGCGCAAGAACTGGTCCCGGCAGCAGCCGTGCGCGGCGGCAAAGTCGCCTCCGCGTTCTTTCTTGAGAAGGTCGGCGCCAAGGGCATGCGTCAAGGCGGCATCGAAATCGCACCCTACCACGCTAACGTCATCTACAACGCCGGCGGCGGCACAGCGGCCGACCTCCGTTCCCTAATCACCGAACTCAAGCGCCGCGTCAGCGAACAATTCGGTTTCGAGGTCGAAGAAGAAGTGCAATACGTCGGTGATGCCTAATTTCCGCCCACGCTTCCTGGAGTTCTTCGCCGGCGCCGGACTCGTCCGCCAAGCCCTGCAGCCTGAATGGCGCTGCGTCTGGGCCAATGACATCAGCCCGAAAAAGGCCCGCGTCTACCAAGACAACTTCGGCCAGGCCGAACTCCACGTCGGCGACATCGCCGGCATCCGCGTCGAAGAACTTCCCGACGCCGAGATGGCCTGGGCCTCCTTTCCATGCCAGGACTTGTCGCTCGCCGGTTGGCGACGCGGTATGAGCGCTTCTCGTAGCGGAGCCTTCTGGGGTTTCTGGAACTTGATGCAGGAGCTCAAAGAGCAAGATCGGTTGCCGCCGATCCTCGTTCTTGAGAATGTGACGGGACTGCTCCAGGGCGAGGACTTCACCGGCCTTTGCGAGGCCTTAGCCGTTCTGAATCTCCATTTCGGCGCCCTGATCATCGACGCGAGGCGCTTCGTACCGCAATCGCGTCCGCGAGTATTCGTAATCGCAGCAAGTTCCGACATCGCCCAATGCTTCGCCGCCGAGGCGGGACCGTCGTCGGCGTGGACCTCGCCCGCATTGCAGCGCGCCGTAGACCGGCTACCGCCCTTCCTTGCAAGAAATTGGGTGTGGTGGGGGCTCCCCGAACCGTCTGCGCCGCCCCCGATGATTCAGCAACTAGTTGAGAATCGAACCGATGCCTGGTTCGACGAAGAAAAAGTCGAGCGCCTACTGGCGATGATGACCGAGCCCCACCGGCGCAAAATACTAGAAGCGTCCCAACAGGACGTCAAAAAAATCGGCTTCCTGTACCGCCGCGTCCGTCAGGGCCGCCAACGCGCCGAAGTTCGTTTCGATGGGGTTGCCGGGTGCCTGCGTACGCCGGCTGGCGGCTCCAGCCGCCAGACCGTCGTTGTTGTCGAAGGCGACCGCGTGCAGATGCGCTTGCTGTCTTCGCGCGAAGCCGCGCGCCTAATGGGCGCCCCTGACGATTTCAAACTGCCCGAGAACTACAACGACGCCTATCGCGCCATGGGTGACGGCGTCTGCGTTCCCGCGGTCGCTTGGCTTGCGCAACACTTACTTGCGCCGATGACCGCCATTCCCTCCGCCGCATCTCCGGCGCTCGACTCCCAGCCGTTGCTTCACCGCATACAACAAAGGGCCGACCGCTGGTTTCGCGATCGGCCCTAGGGCTGTTGTTTCACTGTCGATTTACTCTTTCTCGTCTTTCTCGACGCGAAGATTGTTCGTCACCGAAAAGGCTCCGTTCACGCCGTTAGCTTGGCTGCCGGCAATGGTCTTTTCGCCTTCGGTGGCGACGACGCCTTCGAGCGTGATATTGCCGTTCTCCACGATGATGTGGATCGGCGGGACGGCCTGAATCGCATAGCGGGTCATGGCCGAATGGCCGTAGATCGCCCGGTAGGCCGCCAAGCGAATCTGATCATCGTTTGGGGAAACCGGCAAGACCTCGATTTGGTTGTCGATCTCTTCGACGCCTTCAATATCCTCGATAACCTTTTCCGCGCCGCTCTTTAACGTGGGCCGCGTCACTTTGCCCATCAGCGTTACTTTCGATCCGTCCACGCGAAACGACAGGTTGTCGAATACGCTGTAGAACGGAAGCGTCACCAATTCGTGTCGAATCTGGCGCTCCACTCTGGATAATTCCTGCGCCTCGGCGGACAACGCCATCATCGGGAATGAAGCGATCACCGCCGCCAACACAGCAAACAAGTTCCGTCTGTGCATCTCTCGTGCCTCCTCCTGTGGACTAGATCTCTGAGACCTGGGAGGCGTTTCAGTTTTCAAGCGTTTACGCGGCGGTTAAGCTGGTGTCATGTCCTGGGACTTAGACAAAGCCGGCGTCCTCCGCTGGACGCCTTGGCAAGAGTTGCCCTGGCTCGTCCACGGCTTTTCCACGCGCCTCGCCGGAGACTTCAAGCGCCCCGAACCTGCCGGCACGCCCGAGCGCTTCGGGGCTGCTGAGTTCGAGCTCATCACCTTGCATCAAATCCACTCCGACGTTGTGCGCGCCGCGTTTGCCGCCGCCGACGGAGTCGAAGGCGACGGCCTGGTCACCGACCAACCCCGCGAACTGCTCGGCGTCCGCACGGCCGACTGCCTCCCCCTGCTCCTGCTCGACCGCCAGAACCGCGCCGTCGCCGCCGTTCACGCCGGCTGGCGCGGCACTTCCGCTAACATCGCCGCGCTCGCCGTTGAAAGAATGGCCGATGATTTCGGCACGTCGCCCAATCAACTCGAAGCGCTCATCGGCCCGTGCATCGGCTCCGATCACTATGAAGTCGGCCCCGAGGTCGCTGAGCAGTTCCCGCCCGAGGTCATTCTGGAAGTTCAAGGCAAGCCGCGGCCTTTCCTCGATCTCGCCGCCGCCAACCGGCTGCAACT
>CAMPKL010000063.1 GCA_946887065.1 uncultured Bryobacterales bacterium | reverse complement strand
GCTGACCGGTATCCCCAAGCTCCTCTATGACCCGGCATACGTGGGCGGCGGCACTCATGAAAATATCTCCGGCCAAGGGCTCGACCCGCATGTAGATTTCAACTACCACACCAATGGGAGTTGGCATCGGCGTCTGAACTTGATTCTGTTCCTCAACGACCGTTGGGAACCTGACTGGGGCGGCTGCCTGCAACTGCACCGCAATCCCTGGCTTCCGCCTTCCGAGGATGAGACTCAGACCGTTGTGCCGCGCGCCAACCGCGCCGTCATCTTCGAAACGACCGAGAACTCGTGGCACGGGTTCCCGCGCATCGTCCTCCCCAAGGAAGCCGGCGAGATTACTCGGCGCACCGTAGCCGTGTACTTCTACACAACGGAGCGGCCGGCCGCGGATACCGTTCCCGAACACGGCACGTACTACGTGCCCCGGCCCTTCCCGGAGTACGTCGCGGCGGGCCAGCCGCTTGAGAAGGCCCAAGTCAACGAGCTACGGGAGCTTTTCGAGCGCCGCAACCAGCAAATTCGCTACTTGTGGGAGTCCGAACGCGAGCTCCGTGAGCAACTCCAGCGGATCGACCGCTCGGCCAGCGTGCGCCTCGCACGCGCCCTCACCTGGCCCCTGCGTAAGGTGCGCGACGCCCTTCGCGGCTGATAAAGCCACTATCCTGAGATCTGTGTCCCAGATCGATATCGAAATTGAAAAACTCGTCTACGGCGGCGAAGGCCTAGCCCGCGCCGAAGGCCGCACCGTTCTCGTACCTTTCACTCTTCCCGGGGAGAAACTCACAGCCGACATCGTTCGCGAGAAAGGCCGTCTTGTGCGCGCCAGCCCCGGCGCGTTCGCCGAGCAATCCGCCGAGCGGGTCGAGCCGAAGTGCGGCGTTTTCGGCGTCTGCGGCGGCTGCAACTACCAGCACATCGCTTACGAACGGCAGCTCGACTATAAAGAAGCCATCCTGCGCGAAACGCTAAGCCGGATCGGCAAGATCGACTGGACAGGGACGATCGACAGAATCGCCTCCGAGCCCTGGGGCTACCGCAACCGCACCCAACTGCGCGTCGCCAAGAACGGCCCACGAGTTGAGGTCGGATTCCTGCAGGCGGGCTCTCACAACCTCGTCCTCACCGACGTCTGCCCGATCAACTCGCCCAAGCTCAACGAAGCCCACGCCGCTTTGCAACACATGGCGGGCGAGCGGCGCTTCCCGAACTTCCTCCGCGAGATCGAGTTCTTCACCAACGAATCCGATGTCCAGCTCAATGTCGTCTCCACCGAGCGTCCGTTGGCCAAGGAGTTTTTCGAGTGGGCGGCCGAGCACATCGAAGGCCTGCTTCCCGGCGCCCACATCGACTATCCCTGTAAGGATGATGTCTTCCGTGTCGGCAGCCGCTCGTTCTTCCAGGTCAACCGCTTCTTGATCGATCGTCTCGCCGCCTCGGCCATCGAAAACGCAACGGGCGAAACGGCCCTCGATCTCTATTGCGGCGTCGGCTTGGTTACGCTGCCTCTCGCGCGGAAGTTCAGCAATGTCGCCGGCATCGACTCAAGCGCCGCGGCGATGCGCAGCCTGCAGTTCAATGCCGAGCGCGCGGGCCTCAACGTGAAGGCGGTTCATCTCAATGTCAATCAGTTCCTGGCCGGCTTCCAGGAAAAGGTCGACCTCATCGTCGCCGATCCGCCGCGCGCGGGCCTGGGCGAGGACGTTGTCCGCGAGTTGCTGCGCATCGCGTCGCCCCAGTTGAATATCGTATCTTGCGATCCCTCCACGCTGGCGCGCGACCTGAAGACTCTCCTGGAAGGCGGCTACGAGATTGAGTCCATGACTCTCATCGATCTGTTCCCGCAGACCTTCCACCTTGAAACAATTGTTCGTCTTAAGCATCTATAGGCTAAAGGCGACGTCCCGGCTGACGCTCCTCGGCCAGTCGTCATACTATGGACAGAGAGGATGTGGCCAACGAACACGCCCGTCGCCACACCAGATAAAAGGAGTCTCAAGTGAAAGCTAAACAAATGATCGCCACTGGCCTAGCCGCTGCTCTTTTTTTTGCGGCGGCGCCGCTCCCGGCCGCGGACCATCTAATACCGTCGGCTGATATGCGCCAACAGCTCACGGATCGGGAACAATCCAGGTCCGAGAAAGTCGATCAGCTCACTGAATTTTTCCAATCGCCCGCGGCCTCTCAGGCGCTGGCCAAGGCAGGCATCGACGCCGGCAAGATAAGCAAGGCCGTGAGTTCGCTCGACAACGAGTCCCTGGAAAGCCTGACCGCGCACGCCCTCGACGCTCAAAGGGACCTCTCGGCCGGCGCCCTCAATAACCAGCAGTTGACGTACATCATCATCGCCCTCGGCACCGCCGTGCTGATCCTTGTGATCGTCGCTGCCTAGGCAAGCAAGGAGACCAGCATGTTCCGACAAACAATTGCAGTACTGACGTTAGCCGCATTCCTTTTCTCTCCGCTGAAAGGGCTATCCGCGGAACAGGTCGAACATCTGATTCCCGCGGCCGACCTGCAACTGCAATTGGCTGCCGCTGAGTTCCAGCGTCAGAGTAACGTCCGCGACGTTGAGCGCATCCTCGACCGCGAAGACGCTCAACAACTGCTGGCCAAAGCCGGACTCAGCGCAAGCGAAGTCCGAGAAGCCATCCCGCAACTCGACGATGAGACGCTGGCGAATCTGGCCGAACAGTCGCGCGATGTCAATGAAGATGTTTCCGCCGGCTTCGTCGGCGGCATTATCATCCTGCTCATCCTGGCGCTTGTCCTGGCAGTAATTCTCGTCAGGAACAACATCGTTGACTAAGGGCTGCCGTGCGCAGACTTTTCCTCGCCCTAAGCCTGCTGCTCGCGGCGGTTCTCTCCGCCGCGGGCTCAGCAGGGCTGTGGATCGACGTTCCCTTCGTGCAGCAGACCGACCGCGCTTGCGGCGCCGCCAACGCCGCAATGCTCCTGCGTTATTGGGCCGACAAAGGTTTCGCGATCAAGGGTGGTGACGCGGAACTAGCGGCTCTGCATCGGCAGCTCTACTCCAAGGAAGAGAAGGGCACGACCGGCCAGTCGCTGAAAGCTCTGCTCGAAGACGCTGGCCTGCGGACGTTCGTCTTTCGCGGCGAATATAGTGATCTTGAGAAACATCTCGCCGCCGGACGCCCGCTGATCGTCTGCGTCGACCCTCCCCGAGGCGGCACGTTCCACTACGCCCTGGCCGTGGGTCTCGACCCGGAAACGGATACTGTCCTGCTCAACGACCCTGCCCGTAAGAAGCTAGCCCGCTACGATCGGGCCGAATTCCTGGAATCATGGGCGGCAACGGACAACTGGACCCTGCTCGCCGTTCCCCGTTCGGCCAACTGATCGTCGTGCGCTTTGTCTTATTTTTTGCTGCCTTCGCCGCATCGTTGTGCGCCCAAATCGACATCGCACAGCTCTATGCTGACGGCCAATACGACGCCGTTGTCGCGGCAACCGACAACAACTCGCAAGACCCCGACACGCTCTTCCTGCGCGGCATGTCGCTGGCCCGTCTGGAACGCTGGAACGAAGCTGAACAGACGCTGCGTCAAGGTCAATCCCTCGCGCCACGAGACCCTCGCTTCCCCACCGAACTCGCCGGCGTCGCCTACCGTCTTGAGGACTACAGCCGAGCCCGTTCATTGCTTCGCCGCGCGCTCGATCTCGCGCCCGATGACGAATACGCCCGCAACTTCCTCGGCTCGCTCTACTTGCTCGATTCCAATCTCGACGCCGCTCTCGCGCAGTGGAATCGTATTGACCAGCCGCGCCTCTCGTCGGTCGAGATGCCTGCGGGCCTGCACACCAACGCCGTATTGCTCGACCGGGCACTGACCGTCGCGCCGGCCACCACCTTGCAACTCAGTGAACTCCGAACGAGCCGCGCCCGGCTGAACTTGCTGGACGCGTTTTCGAGTTACGACTTCGATCTCGTGCCCGCGACTCCCGACGACGGCTACAAACTGCGCCTACGCGGCTCGGAACGCAGAGGTCTTTTCAGCTCGCCTTGGTTCTCGTTGGCCCGGTCAGCACGCGGACTGCCTTACCGGACGGTCTTCTTGGAGCACGATAACGGCGGCGGAAACGCAGCCAGTCTGCACGCCATCGCCCGTTGGGACCCCTACCGCCGGCGGGCGCACCTCGTTTACTCGCGCCCGCTGGCGGGGGAAGCGCGCTATCGTTGGCACGCTTTTGGCGACGCGCGAGAAGAGACGTGGGACCTGACTCGGCGCATCGCGGACTTCCCGAACTTTCGGCTGCAAAAGATCGAAGCCGGGGCGGGATTCGACTCGGTCGTCAATGGCTCGTTCCGGTGGGGCGCGGAAGCCGCCGCCGTCGTCCGCTCGTTCCGCGGCGCAGGGACGGACAACGTGCGCATGCCGGACGCCGCGGGCGCGCGCACGCACGTGACTTTCAACTGGACGCCGCTGTACCTGCCTGCGCGGCGCATGTCCATAACGACCGAAACCCGCGTCGGGCTCGGCAGCTTCGGCGGGGATGGAGGAGCCCACTATGGACGGGCCGAAACGGCCGTCCAACTGCGCTTGTCATCCGGCAAGAACTGGAATTTCCATACGCGGCTGTCAGCCGGCGTCCTTCCCGGCACAGCGCCTTTCGATGAGCTGTACATCCTGGGCGTGGAACGCGACAACGAGCTCGTTTTTCGCGGCATCCGCAACGACCAGGACGGCCGCAAAGGGTCGGCGCCCGTCGGCGACCGCTACTGGTTGTCTTCAACGGATCTCACTCACCGCGTTGCGCGCTTTTCGCTGGCTGAGATCCATGCGGGGCCATTCTTCGACGCCGGCGCCGTCCGCGACAGCCTGGGCCAGTTTGGCGACCCGCGCACGCAATTCGCCGCCGGCGTCCAGTTGGAACTGCGCGTCTTGGGGGCCTTCGGCATACGGCTGCTGTACGGGCGCGATCTGCGCACGGGACGGGACATCTTTTTCGGCAGCCCCTACCCTGATCGCGACCTGCTGCGTTAGTATCTTCTGATTAATCCTTGTGTTCCCGGGAGAATCGCCATGGGACCGGACATCATCAACATGCTCATGGACGTCGAGGAGAGCTTCGATATCGATGTCCCGGACGAAGAATGGGCGCGGGCCTCGACCATCGGCGAGATCTACGAAATCATCTGCGGCGCAGTGGGCAAACCGGCTGCTAAGTCGCCCGACGGCACGGATCTGTGGGAACAGCTGCTGGACGTCATCCAAGAAAATACAAGCATCCGCCGGTCCATCCTCGGTTACGACGCCCATCTGTCGAAAGACTTGAAGCTGCGCTGACGCGCCTGGCCCCGCCAATCGCCCGTGATATCCTGTTGCTGCCGGGAAACCTGCGATGACGCCGCTTTTAGACGAGCCTTCGCTCAGCGCGATCGCAGATCTGGGTGCCGCCCAGGAGCGCCTCAGTTTCGACGACGGCTTGACGCTCTATCGCTCCCACGACTTACTCGGCCTGGGCTATCTCGCCAACGTCGTTCGCGAGCGGCTGCACGGCGATACGACCTACTTCAACGTCAATCGGCACATCAACCCGACCAACGTCTGCGTCGCCGCCTGCAAGCTCTGCGCCTTCGGACGCCAAAAGCGCCACCCCGCCTCCTATCAGATGTCTCTCGAAGAGGTCTGGGAGCGCGCCGGCCAGGGCTACACCGAAGCCGTCTCGGAGTTTCACATCGTCGGCGGTCTGCACCCCGAACTCGATTTCGAGTGGTACTGCCAAATGATCGCCGGACTCAAGGAGCGTTTCCCCAAGGTCCACATCAAGGCGCTGACCATGGTCGAGGTTGGCTACCTCGCCCGGCGCGGCAAGCTCTCCATTGAAGATTGCCTGCGCCGCATGAAAGAGTCCGGCGTCGATTCGCTGCCCGGCGGCGGCGCCGAGATCTTCTCGGAACGAGTGCGCCGCATCATCTGCGACCACAAGATCGACGGCAACGAATGGCTCGACACCGCGCGCATCGCTCATAAGCTCGGCCTCAAGTCGAACGCGACGATGCTCTACGGACACGTTGAGACGGAAGAAGACCGCGTCGACCACCTGGTGCGCCTACGCGCGTTGCAGGACGAGACGGGCGGCTTCCAGACGTTTATCCCGCTGGCGTTTCACCCCGAGAATACGCCGATGAATCATCTGCGGACGACCACCGGCTTTGACGATCTGAAAAACATCGCCATTTCGCGGCTGATGCTCGACAACTTTCCGCACATCAAGTCGTATTGGGTGATGATGACGCCTAAGATCGCGCAGGTCGCGCAACGCTTCGGCGCAGACGACCTCGACGGCACCGTAGTCGAAGAGAAGATTTACCATGATGCCGGCGCCACCGTGGAGCAAACCCTGCACCGCGCCAGCTTGCTGCGGTTGATTCGCGAAGCCGGCCGCACGCCGGTCGAACGCGACACGCTCTACCGCCCGGTCGTGCGCGACGAGACGAGCTTCACGGTCCTGGTCTAGCCAGGGGCGGATTGCCCCACTTCCAATTGCGGATCTCGGGCATGTCTTCGCCGTGCTTGTTGATATACAGGCGGTGCTCGATGAGTTTGTCCTGGAGTTGCTGCTTTAGATAGACGCCCTCGTCGCTGGTTTGAGGAACGCGGTCGATCACGTCCATGACCAGATGAAAGCGGTCTAAATCGTTCAGCACCGTCATATCGAACGGTGTCGTTATCGTGCCTTCTTCCTTGTAGCCGCGGACGTGTATGTTGCCGTGGTTCGTGCGGCGGTACGTCAGCCGGTGGATCAACCAAGGATAGGCGTGGAAAGCGAAAATGACCGGCTTGTCTTTGGTGAAGAGATCGTCGAAATCCCGATCGCTCAGCCCGTGCGGGTGCTCGCTTTGCGGCTGCAGCTTCATCAGGTCGACGATGTTGACGACGCGAATCTTCAAGTCCGGCGAATGCTCGCGCAAAATCGATACGGCCGCCAAGGTTTCCAGCGTCGGGACGTCGCCGCAGCAGGCCATCACCACGTCCGGCTGAGCATGCTGATCGTTGCTGGCCCACTGCCAGATGCCGATTCCTTTCGCGCAGTGCTTGACGGCGGCGTCCATCGTGAGCCACTGCGGCGCCGGGTGCTTGCCCGCTATCACCACATTCACGTAGTGGCGGCTGCGCAGGCAGTGGTCCATCACCGACAACAAGCAGTTCGCATCGGGCGGAAGGTACACGCGCACAATCTCCGCTTTCTTGTTCACCACGTTGTCGATGAAGCCTGGGTCCTGATGGGTGAAGCCGTTGTGATCCTGCCGCCAAACATGCGACGCCAACAGGTAGTTCAATGACGCGATTTTCCTCCGCCACGGCAGATGCGCCGTAACCTTTAACCATTTCGCGTGCTGGTTGAACATCGAATCGATGATGTGGATGAACGCTTCGTAGCAGTTGAAGAGTCCGTGACGGCCCGTCAGCAGATATCCTTCGAGCCACCCTTCGCACTGGTGCTCGCTGAGCATCTCCACCACTCGGCCCGTGGGGGCCAAGAATTCATCGTTCGGCTGGGTGTCGGCGTCCCACTGGCGATTCGTGGTTTCGAACAGAGCCGCCAACCCATTGGAGATGGTCTCATCCGGACCGAAGACGCGAAAGTTTCGCTGCTCGCTGTTCAGCTTCGCCACATCTCGCAAGAACGGCCCCAGCACACGGGTGTCGCCGATGCCTTTTGCGCCCGGCTCGGGGACGTCCGCCGCGTAAGCTCGAAAGTCGGGCATACGCAAATCCCGCAGCAGTGCGCCTCCGTTGGCGTGAGGGTTCGCTCCCATGCGCCGCTCGCCCCTCGGCGCGAGTTCGGCCAGCGCCGATTTCAACCGGCCTGAGGGGTCAAAAAGTTCCTCTGGCCGGTAGCTCCGCAGCCATTCTTCCAACAGCTTGAGATGCTCGGGATGCGCGGCGGGGTCGCTCAGCGGCACTTGGTGGGAATGGAACGTGCCTTCGACCTGGACGCCGTCGACTTCTTTCGGTCCAGTCCAACCCTTGGGCGAGGTCAGAACGATCATCGGCCACCGAGGGCGCGTTCCGTTGCCGCCTGCGCGCGCCGCATGACGAATGCTCCGAATCTGCTCCACGACGATGTCGAGCGTTGCCGCCATCGCTTGGTGCATCAATTCGGGCTCGTGGCCTTCAACAAAGTAGGGCGTCCATCCATAGCCCCGGAACAGTTGCTCCAGTTCCTCGTGCGTGATGCGAGCCAAGACGGTTGGATTGGCGATCTTGTATCCATTGAGATGGAGAATCGGCAACACGGCCCCGTCGGTCGCGGCGTGCAGGAACTTGTTCGAATGCCAGGCCGTGGCCAAGGGTCCCGTCTCCGCCTCCCCGTCGCCCACGACGCAGGCCACGATGAGATCCGGATTGTCGAAGGCCGCGCCAAACGAATGGCTCAGCGAATAGCCCAACTCCCCGCCCTCGTGGATCGATCCGGGGCACTCAGGCGATGCGTGGCTCGGTATTCCCCCAGGAAATGAGAACTGAGTGAAGAGTTTCCGAAGCCCGTCCTCGTCCTGACTGATGTGGGGATAGATCTCGCTGTAAGTCCCCTCCAAGTAAGTATTGGCGACAACCGACGGGCCGCCGTGCCCCGGGCCGGAAATGAAAATCATGTCCAGGTCGTATTTGTTAATGACCCGGTTCAAGTGGGCGTAGATGAAGTTCTGGCCCGGAGTCGTACCCCAATGCCCCAAGAGCATGCGCTTCACGTCCGCGATGTCCAGCGGCCGTTTTAACAGCGGATTGTCGCGAAGATACATTTGGCCGACGGACAGATAATTTGCGGCGCGCCAATAAGCGTCGATATCCCGCAACAAAGTTGGAGAGAGGGTGGAGCTACTCATCGTCGATCCCTGCTGCTTTAATCCATGCCGAGAATGCGGCGCGTCGTCTCGGCAATGACGCGTTCTTCATCCGTCGGGATCACCCGAACCATCACCCGGCTTGCCTCCGAGGAGATCACTCGGTCGTTCGCCCCGTTTCGCCGCCCATCGAGCTCGATTCCGAGGAAATCCAGCCCGGCGCAGATGCGTTGACGAATCGCTGGCGCATTCTCTCCTATGCCGCCCGAGAACACCAGCGTGTCCAATCCGCCCATTGCCGCTGCGTAGGCCCCGATCATTTTCTTGACCTGGTAGCAGAATAGAGCGACCGCTTCTGCCGCTCTGACGTCCTGATTCTCTGCATCGAGCAGGTCCCGCATGTCGGAGCTGGTTTCCGAGACGCCCAGCAGCCCGGACTGGAAATTGACCATTTCGTTAAGGCGTTCCGCGTCCAGGCCCTCGGTCCGCGTCAGATACCAAAGCAATCCGGGGTCCAGATCGCCTGAGCGAGTGCTCATTGGAATTCCGGCGGCCGGAGTAAAGCCCATGCTCGTGTCCACGGGCCGGCCCTCGCGCACCGCCGCAAGGCTCGCGCCATTACCGAGATGCGCCAGGATAACCGAGCCTTGAGCAGCATTCGCTCCCGCCGATTGGGTCAGTTCGCCCATGAGATAGGCGTAAGACAACCCATGGAATCCGTAGCGTCGAATGCCCGCGGCCTCATAGCGGCGCGGAATTGGCAGCAGCTGGGCGACGCGCGGCATGTCGTGGTGAAAGGCCGTGTCAAAGCAGGCCACCTGCGGCAAGCCCGGAAAACGCACCTGCAGCGCCCGAATCAGCAAGATCTCGCCCGGCAGGTGCATCGGATCGAACGGACTCAGCCGCTCCAGTTCTTCCACCATTTCCGGAGTGATGGTTTGGGCTTCGTGATACTTCGGACCCCCGTGTACGAGGCGGTGCCCCACGGCGGTCGGCCCGCGTGTCCCAAAGGGTTCTTGGATCCAGTCCACGAGCAGGGCTGCCGCAGCGGCATAATCGGCCGCAGCGACCGGCCTTGTCATGTTTTCTTGGTCGGGACCGCGCAATCGAAAGACGGCTTCCGGGTTTCCAATGCGTTGAATGTCCCCGGTAAGCGTCCGTTCAAACCGGCCGCCTGACTCGAATAGAGCGAACTTGATGCTGGACGAGCCGCCATTGATCGTCAGTAGGCGATGGCCGGCGCGATTTTCGGTCGTCATTGCGGCAATTCGATCGGAGCCTTGATCTTAACCGCGCAGCAGCCTTTTGGACCTCGGCGGCCAGCCCGGCCTTTACCTCTTCGGCGCGACCAGCTTGGTCACGCGCCCGACGCTGGTATCGCCCGAGTACAGATTCCCCTCTAAATCCATGGCCATGTAGGTGGTCTCGATGAACTGGCCGCGCCCTAGGCCCGAGCCGTTGCCGATGGCGCCCAGCACATTGCCGTCGCGGTCGACTTTGAGAATCTGGCCGTCTTGGCCCGACGCCACCCAGAGTTGGCCGTTGGGGTCGAAGTAGATGGCGCAGGTGATGTTGATCATCTGCAGCGTCCTCTTGAATTGGCCGTGGCGGTCATAGATGACTAGGCGGTAGTCCTCACGATCGCCGAGCCAAACGTCGCCGTTGCGCGGGTCGACAGCGATGCCGTGGACCATGTTGAACTTCCCTTGGCCGTAGCTATTGCCGTACCACTGGTTGATGTACTTGCCGGTTTTGTCCAGATGAATGACGCGCGCGGCGCCGATGTTGTTGGTCGGCGAGCGCCCCGTATCGTTGGGGCTCTCGTTGCCGTGGCCCTCGGCGATGTAGATATCGCCGTTGGGCGCGAAGGCTAGATCGAGCGGTTGCCACAGCAATCGTTGCCCTGTGGATTCGACCCAATCGCCCCGCTCACCGTGTTTGCCGATGGTCAACAGCAGCTTGCCGTCGGGGCTGAGCTTCTTGATCGTGGAGGCGGTCGCATCGCAAATCCAGACGTTGTCTTCGGCATCAACCTTCATGCCGTGCGCCTTCTCCTGGTGCATGATTACGTCGTCGCCGACGGTGAACAGCAACTTGCCGTCCTTGGTGAACTTGAAGAGCTGCGGATCGCCGGGCGCGTTGCGTTGGAAGACCCACAGATTCTCTTTCGAATCCATGGCCACCGCACTCACGCCGCCGCCGCCCTGCGGCAACGGGAACGGGTACTCGAAGGT
>CAMPKL010000062.1 GCA_946887065.1 uncultured Bryobacterales bacterium | reverse complement strand
GACTACGGCACGCAAGAACGCTAGCTCCTGTCGGCCATGCGGATTACGGGGGCCAATAAGTTGTCGACCGGTGCGAAGTCGTCGGTGAGGACTAGTCCCCCGGAGCGTTGCTTCAAGATCGCGAGATGCTGGGCCGTCAGCATGTCGCGTTGCAGCGATTGGTAGAAACTTGAGGACCCGTTGAGCGGCTTCAGCGAGCCGACAACGACGAACGTATCGCGTGGGTCGGAATCGCTGGGTCCGCCGGGCGTCGCGGAGAAAGCGTAGACGTAGGGGAATGTTCTTTCGAGTGTGTTGATGACGGCGCCGACGAAACGTCCGGAATTGTATACGTCGATCACATTAGCGAGCAGCATGCCGTCGTCGCTCATCAACGCACGCGCCTTCTCATTGAATTCGTAGGTGGTGAGGTGAAAGGGAGGCGAGTAATGGTTGAAGGCGTCGCCGTAGACGAGGTCGAACCTGCCGACGTCTTCACCCGCAGCCTGTTGGGCGAGGAGATCTTCAATGTGGTTGCGGGCGTCCAGGTTAAAGATCGCCATCATCGGGTCGGCCGTCAGACCGAATGTTTCGAAGGCGGCGCGGGTCACTTCGGGGTCGATTTCAGCTACCTCGGAGTAGGCGCCGGGGAACTGCCGGAGCAGCCAGCTAGGAAAAACGAATCCGCCGCCGCCGAGGAACAGGGCGCGGTGCGCCCGGCCGGCGGGCAGCGATTCGACATGGGCTCGGGTGAGGTCGGCGTAGATCCGTTCGTAGTCGTAGCGCAGGTCGTTGAGGTCGTTGAAATTGATGTAGGCGTGGACGAGGAAGTCGAGCGTCATGAGGCGAACGCCGGGTTCCTCGCGTTGTTCTTCGACCCGGATGAAAGAGTAATTTGACTCTTCATTGAAGAAGACGAGGCTGTTCTCGCTTTGCCTGAACCCTAGGCGGGCCCCGATCGTTCGCGTCCAGGCCCAAGGGCCCATTGCCGTCACGAAACAGGCGGTGAGGACGCCGCCCCAAATGAACGGCAGCATGCTTTGAGCGCCGAAGTAAAGAGAGGCGGCGAAGAGGATGCCGGAAACAGTGAACAACACGGCGACCGTGCCCATCTCCGCGATGAGCACATAACCGGTCAGAAACGTACCTACGATGCTGCCGACCGCGCCCCAGGAGTAGACGCTGCCCACGGTTCGTCCAGTATGCTTACCGATCTCCAAAGCCATGGTTGCCGCGACGGGACCGATGGCGCCGAGCACGGCGGCGGGCCAGAAGAAGACCACGAACACGTGCAGGGCGATGCGCACGGCCCAGTCCTGCTCACGAAACAGCATCGAGACGCCGATTCGGTCATTGAGTAGAGGGACCGTGAGGCAGGCGGCAGACGCCAGGAGGAATAGGGATGCCAGAGCTTCGCGCGCGCGGTAGCGGTCGGCGATCAGTCCCCCGATGTAATTGCCGACGGCAATGCCCGCAAGGACGATGCCGATGACGGAAGTCCAGGTGTAGAGGGAACTGCCGACGTAGCGGGCGATCAACCGGCCGGCGACCAGTTCGACGACCATGATGCAGAGGCTGGAAACGAAAACGGTCAGGTTCGGCGTCAGCCAGTGGAATGGCGGCGAGATGTTCGCGGGCGCGGGAGGTGTGGGATCGGTCATGCGGAAGGCGCCCGCGCCCGAGGGTCGCGTCAAACAGACATCCTAGAGCATCTAACGCAGGCGAGGGCCGGCTATTTGCTAGAGGTAGTGGGCGATGAGGGCGAAAATTCCGGGGAGGACATAAAACAAGACGACGACGTAAGCGATTGCCCACTTGCGCGATTCGGCGGCAACGCCGGCCAGGCGTTGGGCAGCCCGAATGGGAATCATGCGCAGTGCGCGGATCGGATAGAAGATCAATGTCCCGGCTAAGTTGAAGAGCACGTGCACGATGGCGATGGTGACGCCTGCCTGGGCGTTGGCGCCGGAAGTGGCCAGAGACGCGAGCATAGCCGTGATGGTGGTGCCGAGGTTGGCTCCGAGCGTCACGGGGAAAGCTTGTTCGACGGTGATGACGCCGGCCCCGCCAAGCGGGACGAGCAACGACGTGGTGATCGAACTGGACTGGACGGCCATGGTGATCAACATCCCGAGCAGGATGGAGATCACGCCGTGGCGGCCTAGCGCGGCCTGAATCATGCCGTGCGCCCTGCCGCTCATCGCTCCGCGGAGCGTCCGCACGAGCATCGCCAAGGCGTAGAAGATCATTAACGCGCTGGCGATGATCAACATCGCGCCTTGGCCCACAGGCGAGGCGAACAGGGCTTCGGCCAATGCGTTGGCGGGCGCCATCACTAGAGCGAGCAGGCCCTTTAGCGGACTACTGTAAGTGACGCCGCCGGAGGGGCCAACGACGGCTGTGATCCGTTCGGCTGTGTGTTGTAGAAATCCCGTTGCGATCTCGATGGGCAGCAGTACTGCGACGGAGAGGAAGTTAAAGAAATCGTGGCAGGTGGCGACGCCAAAGGCTCGTTTGAACTCGTCCTTGCGGCCGATGTGCGCTAGGGACACCAAGGTATTGGTGACGGTGGTGCCGATGTTGGCGCCCATGACCATCGGCACGGCATTAGCCAATGGCAGCGGGTTATCGGGAGCGGCCACGAGGCCCACAACCATCGATGTAGTAACCGAGGAACTCTGTACGAGGGTCGTCGCCAGCAGCCCGACCATCAAAGCCATCAACGGATTGGAAGTTGCAGCGAAAAAGCCTTCGAGGACGTCTTGTCCCAACAGTTCGAAGCCGTCGCCCATGCCGCCCACTCCGCCGAGGAAGATCAAAAGCAAAGCAGAGACCGTAACTACGGTCCGCAGAGTGTGAACGGCGCCCGCCCCGGAGTTGTGACCGGACGCACTCATGGCTGCGGCGCCGCATGGCGTGATATCGGGATGGGATGCTGCATCGAGAGCCTGGGGCGCGGGTTCAAATGGTCTCTAGAATCCGGATCGGAATCAAGTCCGAAGAGCAATCGGGCAGGGAGCCGGAATCGTCCATGGGGGACTCACGGCCGATAAAGCGGCGGTCGAGCAGACGGCTCGTTTCGATGCGGCCCATTGCCGAGAGGAGATTCTCCATAACGTGCGGATTGCTTTGCTTGGTTGTGTGGAGAAAGTTGCGAAGCGATTCGCGGACAGTGCCGGTCTTGAAGGAACACACGCAGGGAGTAATCTGGAGCCCCTGCTCCTCGGCATAACCGGCGGTGATCTCTTCGGAGACGTAGATGAGAGGCCGGATCAGCCGAAATTGGCCGGATCTAGACTGGGCGACCGCGGGCAGTGCGCTTAGCTTACCCGTGTAGAGAGCATTACGCAGCAACGATTCGCACAGATCGTCGGCAGTGTGACCGAGAGCGATGACATTGGCGCCTAACCGTTTGGCGACGTCGTAGACGGCACGCCGGCGATAGCGGCTGCAAGCGTCGCAACCGTGACCGGGCTGGTCTTCGATGAGATCGAAGGAGGCTTGGTCGCGGTAGTAGGTCCAGCGGACGCCGATCTGCTCCATGTACTCGCCCAGGGGTTCGATGGGGCGTACGAATTTCCCTTGCTCGATGGTGAAGGCTTGCAGATCGAAAGGAACGGGGGCGCGTTTCTGAAGCGCTTGGAGAGCCCCCAGGAGCGCTAATGAGTCCTTTCCGCCGGAAACGCCGACGGCAATGCTGTCTCCCGCGCGGATCATGTCAAACTCATGAACCGCCCGCCCGACCTTGCGAATGAGCTGCGTTTGGTAGGCCATTTCGGCTGGATGCCGCCCGATTCGTGCGGCTCAGGGTAGACGACCATTATAGCCATGCCTGCGCGGCAAAAAAGGAAACGCCGCCGCCCGGTGGGGGCGGCGGCGTGGGGGCATAGGACTGGCTTTGCTTTTGGTTAGTCGGCTTCCACGGTGATGGATTCGGAGAGCGTGAAGGTGATGACGCTTTCGGCGGGAATCACCGCTGCGTCGCCGCGGGTGCCGAGAACGGCGGCAGTGCCCGCGCCCGCGCCGATGCCCGCGCCTTTGGCTGCGCCATCTCCGCCGCCTGCTATCGCGCCGATCGCAGCGCCGATGCCGGCGCCGATCCCAACCTTCTGAGCATCTTTCGTCACTGTCTTCTTGGCGGACTGCACGAACGTTCCGCTGGACATGGGATAGGTTTTGCCGTTGACGGCGATCTCAGTCAAAGCAACGCCGATCTGGGCGACGCCCTTCACTCGGCCGCCGTCGTCGGAGGAAGTTACGATTCCGGTCACCTTTGAGCCCTTAGGGGCCACGAGCACGCCGTCGACTTCAAGAGGCTCTTCCAAACTCGCCGTGAAAGTCTCACCGGCGTTGTTGCTCTTGGTGGAAAGCGTGGAAGTCGTCCTGACGACGAGCGTCTCTCCGGCCGCGAGCGTATAGGTCACGGGATCGGAGCTGAAAGAGGAGAGCCAACCGCCGTCTTTCTTCTCGGCTGCTTCGGCTTGCGCCTCAGTGGATGCTTCCTCGCCCGCATCAGTTGTCGCGGTTTCGGAGCAGCCCACCATTGCGACCGCCAGGGCGGCAGCCATCATGCTGGTTTGCCAATTTAATCCCTTCATTTTCAATTCTCCTCCCATGTAGTAAGCAAGCAGCCTTCCAATCACAAGCAGGTGAGCTAAGTCGTTGAATTCAAGGCTCGTGGGTTTGGGGTCCGAACGGATTAGGTGCTCGGCGCGTGGGTAAGTTCTGCTTGGATCGGAACCTTCTGCAGTCAGTTTGACCTAGTTAGGGGGTTTGGCGAACCTCGGCAGATTCCTCAACCCCGGCGGTTGCGCGAGGAATCGTACGGACGCGCTGGCTTTTGATCATGGCACGCATGCCGCGGGGACCCTTTTGTCGAACCAAAAAGAACATGACGAGTCCGAATACGACGGCGATAGCCAAGGCGAGCACGGCGTTGCCGACCAGGTAGGGCAAAGCGTATTCGCTCAGGTTATTGATCAGACCGTCCATCTCGGCGGTGACGTGGCGCCCAGTAATTTCGATCCCTAACCATGCGCTCAACGAGATCAGGAAAGGGGCCGTGAGAGGATTGGTGCTCAGGACGGTACCCGCCACGGCGGCGGCACGATTCCAGCCGAGGCGCCCGGCAAGAAAAAAAGCCAGGGGACCGCCGACCATGAAACTAGGAACGACGCCGATGAACGCCCCTATCGCGAAGCCGAGAGCGGTACGGCCTGGAGAGGCGTTTTCACGCAGGGCCCGCAATAGGTGAAGCCGGACCCAACGGCCCAGCCTTCCCGCCCAATGCGTTTTGTCGTTGCTCATTGCCGAGGGGTTACGGAATGCCCGCTCAACCCCTACACATCAACGACGCTCGTTGCTGCAGGATAGTTTCGAGACTCCCCGCTTTCGATTCTAGCCTGATCGCGCAAGAAGGCTGGTGAGGTTATCCCATCAAAGTTCAGTTAAGAACCGCTTAAGACCCTGAGACAGGAAACTACGGAAGGTTTCTTCGTCGGTTGTGCGACCGGCGAACTCAACGATCGGTGCGCCATCCGGGCCTACGACGGCGTAAAAGGGAATGGCGGCGGTCTTGTAGCGTTCGAGCTGCAGGGTCTGATTGATTTCGGCCGCGTCGTCGATTCCGTCCGTGTAAAGCTCAACCACGACGTACTGTTGGAGCAATCCGGCGATGCTCTCTCGGGGGAACATATTGGTCTTCATCCACTTGCAGTTGGTGCAGGAGTAGCCGGTAAAACTAAGAAGGACGTTTTTGTTTTCAGCCGCGGCCTTGGCGAGTGCACCCTCGTAGTCATCCTTCAGCCAGGGTGATTTGCCCTCGGCGCCGCCGGCTAAGGAGAACCCGGAGTGTTCGGCGGAGGGAACATAGGCGTCCAACTCGCCGAGCCTGCCGCCGAACATTCCGGGAATCAAGCTGAGCGCGAGCATGAAAAGCGCGGCTCCGGCGGCCAGGCGTCCGAGGCCGATCTTCTCGGGGGCGTCCTGTTCGAGTTTCAGGAAGCCCAGCAGATAGGCGCCGGCGAGCGCGAACAAGACGGCCCAGATCGCCAGGAAGCGTTCGCGGGTGAGCAGATTCCACTGGTACATCTGGTCGACGTTGCTCAGGAACTTGAAGCCCGCGGCCAGAATCAAGAAGCCCATCGTGATTTTGGTCACTCCGAGCCATCCGCCTGATTTGGGCAGCTTGCCCAGGTAGGAAGGGAACAAGGCAAGGAAGAAGAACGGCAGAGCGAGACCGGTCGAGAACATCAGCATGCCGAAGATCGGCCAGGCCATGCCGCCGCCCGATACCGAACTGGCAAGCAGCGCTCCGACGAACGGTCCGGTGCAGGCGAAGGACGCCAGCGCGAACACGAGTCCCATCATCAGAGTGGGGAAGACTCCGCTGCCCTGGGTATAGCGGTTGAGCGAAGTCAACGCGCCGGACGGCATGGTGATTTCGAAAGCGCCGAGCAGACTCGCCCCAAAGACGAAGAACATCAGGGCGATGAAAAGATTCACCCAGACATTGGCCCCGAGGGTTTGCATGCCGAAAGGACCTAGAACGACCGAGACCGTCGCGCCGAGGCCCGTGAACAATGCGATGACGCCCACGACGAACACCGACGCTTGCGTCAGCGAGGCCTTCTTCTCGCCCGACTGCGTCGACATGAAGTACGACATGGTGATCGGGATCATCGGAAAGACGCAGGGCGTGAAGATCGCCAGCAGGCCCATTCCGAAGGCCAGTGCGGCGAAGCGGAAGAGGCCTTGATCGGCGGGAGAGCCAGAGGACGGAGAGCCGGAGGAGGGAGACTCGGCAGCCGCAATCCGCTCGACGGTGTCCGCTTCAGCGGACGTCGGCGGGGCCGCTATGATGCCGGCGCGCACCAGAACCCGTTCCGGGATCTCGATGGTCTTCATTGCGGTATGAGTAGCGGGCGGCGAGACCGGCTGGGCGGCGGATGCCGTGACAGGAATGACCGCGGAAAGCGTCTTAACCGGCGTCAGACAAACGGCGTCGTCGCACACTCCATAGCGCATAGCCAGCTTCAGCGGCGTTTGGCGGGGAGCATCCGCGGCGAGATCAACGACGAGAAAGAAGTCGACCTGGCCGACATGCCACTCGACTTCCTTTTCAAAGACCGTATCGAAATGGCGATCCGCGGGCGGTTCGTAGGATTTCCAGGAGGCGATGCCGGGCGACTCGGGCACATAGAACGCCATGGCGTTGGGAGCGCCATCGGGGTGAGTCGACGAGTAGAGGTGCCAGCCCTCGTCCACCACGGCGCGAACGCGAATCAAAGCCTGGCCGCCGGACGCAAACGAATCGCCTTGCGGTTCGATGGTCCAATTGACCGGCTCCTGCGCAGACGCGATAGCGCTTGTCAGCAGAACCAGCAACGAGATGGCGGCACGGAGAATCATGGCAGGGGCGCGACCTAATCTTATGTTCGCTGCGGCCGCCTCTCAGGTTACAACCCTTAAGGTCGGGATTCCATCACGGCGAGACCGATCTGGCCGTTGAGGTTCTCATCGGGAGAGGCCCGATCGCCTCCGCCGAACCAAACTTTCAAGGCGCCGTCGAACCAGACGGAAGGGTCACAAATGACGGCGGCGTCCCAGGGATGCGTCCCTTCGAGGATGCCTAAGGCTGGAATCTTTTCCCACGTGACGCCGTCCGGTGAGCGGGCCCAGCCTAGAGCGCGACGCTCGGAGGCATCGCGTCCGACGTAAATCATCCAGTAAGCTTCGGCAGTTCGGAACACGGCGGGCTCGCCCAATCCCCGCTCGTCGAACTCGCTGTTTCCGCCGGGCTCGAGCAAGGGGTTGAGATGAGATTTTTGCCAGATGACTCCATCGGCTGAGCGGGCGACGCCAAGGCGTTGGATGCCGAACCGATTCTGTCCCAGGTAGTAGAGGTAGTATTCAGAGCCGCAGGCGAACACGTAGGGATCTCCCAGAGCGGATTCGTCCCAGGCGCCGGGCGGACCGGTCTCGAGTACCGGCTCGGGCGTCTTCGTCCAAGAGATGCCGTCGGCGGAGCGGGCGAGTCCGATCTGCGTGCGATTCCGCTCGCCGGCTTGATACCAGTGCAGAAAACCGGATTCGTCGCGAGCGACGGCGCCGTTGGCGGCGATGTAGTCGCCTTCCCAAGTGGAGGGATCGGGTTCGAGCAGAGGGTTAGCCGGACTCTTGGTCCAGGCGAGACCGTCCGGCGACGTTGCCAAGCCGGTTCGCCAGGTCTCGCCGTCGAAGCCTGAGTAGAAGTTGAAGTATTCGGCGCCGACGCGAATCACGCTTGGATTGAGGACGTCGGAATCATCCCAATCGCCGGCGGCGCCGGGGGAGAGTTGGGGAGCCGGTTCGACGCGCCACGCGGAGGCCATTGGGTCAAAGGGAATCGCCTCGCCGCAGCCGTTGAGCGCAAAGCGAGCTTGCTTCGGCGCCGCGCAACTGCTGAGAGCGACGAGCAGACAGGCTGAGGCGCACAGATGCTTGCGTTTCCGTATCATGCTGGGGAGATCGAAGTGGCCGTCGGTTCGAGAGTCAAGCCGCCAAAGTTTCGCGACCTACGAGTTCGTCCGAAACTGATTGTCCTGCACAACGTCTTCTTTCTCATTCTCGCTTGTGCGGTCTACTACTCGGTAATCCCCCTGGTCGAAGAGTACGTCGCGACGTCTCGCGAGCAAGAGGCCGCTTTGTTGGGCGAGGTTTTTCTAGAGCGGCGCGCGGACTTGCCCTCCGCGGGCATCCGAGCGGAAGATCGAACGTACGGTTCGGCTGAGCAGTTGGGAGTGCCGGAAGCGGTGCGGTCGTGGCTGCAAGAACATCCGAATGAGACCCGCTTGGACCCGGCCTATCCGGGATTCATCTATCGACTCGACGCAACGAGCGGCCAATACGGCCGTTTGCGATTTGACGATTCGCCGTTTGAGTTGATCGTGACGCAGGCGCGCATCAGCTTGTTTGCGGCGCTAGGAGTCATTTATCTGCTAGCTGTCGCGATGCTGGAGTTTGTGATCATGCCCCGGTATGTCTATCAGCCGATCACCGCTCATCTGGACGCCGATCAAGCCGTTCAAGAAGGAAATCGAGAGGAAGAACTCATCCCCGAGGAAGAAATACCGGGAGACGAGATTGGCGACATCATGCGTTCGCGCAACGCGACGGTACGGATGCTGCGAGAGAAAGAAGCGAATCTCGAAAGCGCCAAGCAGGGCATGGCGGCGCAAGACCGGCTGGCGACGATCGGCCTATTGAGCGCCAGCGTTGCGCACGAGTTGAACACGCCGCTTTCGGTCATAGAGGGTTCCATCGAGAAGTTGATCGAGACTGCCGATAGCGGGCCCGACCAGGAGCGGTTAAAAAGGATTCGCAAGATGTCGCACCGGTTGCTGCGCATTAGCGAAGGACTCTTAGGGTTCTCCCGGGTCCATCGGCCGGAAACGCGCGAGCCGGTCGCATTGCGGGCGTTGCTGGATGAGGCTTGGGCATTGCTGGCCATCGACGAACGGGCGGGCAAGATCGCCTTTGAGAACCGGATTGAGCCGGAGCTTACCGTGCTGGGCGACTACGACCGTCTGATGCAGGTCTTCGTGAACTTGCTGCGCAACGGGATGCTGGCCTTCGACGACGCGGGCCGTATTGTGGTTCATGCGAGTCCACAGACCAGAGATGGCCGTTCCTGGATGTCGATTCGGGTCGATGACGATGGCCCCGGCATTCCGGAAGACGTGCTGCCGAATATCTTCGAGGCGTTTGTGTCGACGCGGCTCGATTCGCGCGGCACGGGTCTAGGATTGACGGTGGCCGAGGGCATTGTTCAGCAGCATGGCGGACGAATTATCGCCTCGAACCGGCCCGAGGGCGGGGCGCGCCTCGATGTGTTGCTGCCCCGGGCGTGATTCAGCTGGGCGCTGAAAGGCCCCGGTTCGTATTGGCAACGACCGGGGCCTGGCGTCAACGGTGGAGTGACGTTCTAGAAAGGACCTTTGGCGAACGGTCCGGTGATGGCAAATGTGATGCCGGGGGTCTGGATGTTGGCAAACAGGGTCTTGCCGTCCGGGCTGAAGGTGGCGCCGGCCCACTCCTGGTCGGAGTAGTCGTTGATTCCGACCGCGAAGGGATTGTGACCCGCGGCGATCAGCGCGGATTCGTCGCCTGGCCCGATGTTGATGATGTTGCGAGCGAACTCGAAGGTCTGTCCATTGGGCAAAAGGCCAAGCATGGAAAGTCCATTGCCGTCGTTAGTTCCGCCATCTTCACAAAGAATGATTCCGCCATTCGGACTGACGGAGCAGTTGTCGGGGTTGTCGCCGCCGTATGCGTCAGGAGCAAGCGCTCCCTGCGATACGAAGATGTTCTTGAGTTTCTTCGTGACGGGATCGTAGGTCCAAACGGCGCCTTCGGCGCGGTCTGAGCGCCCTTCCTCGGACCCGATGGGCCCGCCTTCGGTATCCACGAACACGACGCGATTCTTCGTGGCGTCCCACCAGCAACCTTCCAATCGCTGGAAGCGCGTTCCGCCTTTGCCGCGGCCTTCAATATAGGGCGCGGAAAGCGACATGCTGGGCGGCGCGTCGGGCGTGTCGATCTTGACCCACTCGACGTCGTACTCGGAGAAGCACTCGGGGTCGCGAAGATCGTCGGCGCCCAGCGCCTTGAGCATATAGAGCGCGCCGCCGGCGGCCAGAGAGCCGACGCCGCCGAGGGGATTATTGGGGACGAAGCAGTAGAAGCCGGAGTTGCCGCGGCGGCGGTCAGCGGGCGTCGGTTCGAGCGAACTGGAAGAGCTGTTGTCCTCCGTCAAGAAGACGACTCCGGTACGGGGATCGAAAGCCACAGCTTCGTGGGCGAAACGGCCCATTGCCTTGAGCGGAGTGGGGTTGGTGACGCGGGCGACGGTGCACTCGAAGGCGTACCCGTGGGGTTCATCGCCTTGATCCATTCCTTCTTCGCAGGTGATCCAGGTGCCCCACGGCGAAGGACCGCCGGCGCAGTTGGAACTGGTGCCGGAAATGCTGACGTGGTGGTCGATCAGCTTCCCGTTCTGCCAGGTCAATGCCGTCGTGCCGCCGCCGCCCTGCGGGTCGTAGTTGTAGTCGGGAGCGATCGGCGTGTTGCCGACGCCGAAGACTTCTTGGTTTCGAATGAGCGTGAACGTTTGGGATTTGCCGTGGGCCTGGCCGCCAGGGTTCGCCGCGCTTACGATGGCCATCCCATCGTGGCCGGAAGGGACGAGGTTGCCGTCGTTCATCATGTCGCCGCGCCAGCTAAACGTCGAGTACTTGAAGCCTCGCGGCAACATGATG
>CAMPKL010000061.1 GCA_946887065.1 uncultured Bryobacterales bacterium | reverse complement strand
TCCCATCGGTGTGGGCCGTGCGCTCAAAGCCGGTCGCCACGTTCGACAAGGACACCACCGCTGTGGGAATGCCACTGCCGTCTGCGTCCAACACCTGGCCCGACAGCGTCGCTGTCGCTTGGCCGCTGGCTTGCCCAGTGAGTAGACCGAAAAATATGGCTAGGCTCACAAAACAGGCTAGCTCCGCCCTGGGAGATCTACATTTAGCCATGACTAAATATAAATCTAGGCGATTTTCAGCAGCCGGGTCAAGACGAATTTAAGCCCAGGACCCACTCCCAGCGGTTCGGGTCAAATGATCTCGCGTACCAGCTGGGCGACTCGTTCGCCTAGCTTTTGGTGCTCTTGGGGCTCGAAGTGGATGCCGTCCGCATCGCTGGAGCGGATCACTGTGCCTGTGTCGAAGAAGCGGCACCCGCGCAGTTCCGCGTGTTCCTGGTAGTAATGTGGCAGCCGGCGGGATTTCTCGGGCGCGCCCTCGAACATGTCGGCGAATTCGCTGAGCTTGCCTAGCGGCGGCGGACACATCAACAAAACCTGGGGAGCCGCGCCGCCGGGACCTGTCTTAGTCGCGAGTATCTTGTCGAGCAGCAAGCCGATACTGCGTCCGATGTCGAACGCGGAGACGGAAAAGCGCTTCTTCAGGTCGTTGGTGCCCAACATCAAAATGACCAGATCGATGGGATCGTGGCTCATCAGACAGGGCAACAGATAGGTCTTGCCGCAGCGGCCTTCTTCGATCGGATCATCCCAAACCGTTGTCCGCGCGTTGAGGCCCTCCACGACGACTTGGTAACTATCGCCAAGTGCGTTCTCCATCACGACAGGCCAGCGAGATTCCGGCGGAAGACGCTCAACGCCAAAAGGCGACCGGCCCCAAGTATTGGAGTCGCCGAAGCAAAGCACGGTTTTAATCGACATCGCGACCATCCTAGCCGAGTTGCGCTAACGTCCGCGAAGGACGACACTGACTAGCGGATTCGTCATGGCTTCAGCATCATCCGCATGCATTGCCGCCCTTTTGTTTTCACTCGCCGCCGCGGCCCGAGCGCAAGGCATCGACGAAGGGCGCGCGCTCTATCAGGGCCGTTGCCTTTCGTGTCACGGCGACGGCGGAGCGGGCGGCGAATTGGGCCCGAACATCGTCGGCCGGCTGGCCGATCTCGATGACGTCCAAGTCGGTGACGTGATCCGCAACGGCAAACTGGCCAGCGGCATGCCGGCCTTCGCAATCGGCAACGCGGAGATGGACGGCCTCGTCGCCTATCTGCGGACGTTCCGTACCCGCGCGCGGCGCGCGCCGGAGTCGCTAACTGTTGAACTCACCACCGGAGGCAACCTGACCGGCGACGTCATCGGCCGCAGCCTTAACGATCTGCAACTACGTACCGCCGACGGCAAGATCGCGCTATTGCGTCCCGACGGCGACAAATTTCGCCGCGTGACTTCGCAAGCCGACTGGCCGACCTACCACGGCAACGTCAGCGGCAACCGCTATAGCGAACTCGATCAGATTAACGCCGCCAACGTTAGCCGCCTGGCCCCCGCCTGGGTTTACAACGTCAGCGGCGCGGGCAGACTGCAGACCACGCCGCTGGTCGTTAACGGCATCATGTACGTCACCAACGTCAACGAATGCATCGCGCTTGATGCGGGCACGGGCCGTCAGCTTTGGCGCTACTCGCGGCCGCGGACGCAGGGTCTGGCGGGAGACGCCGCCTCGGGCATCAATCGCGGCGCCGCCGTTGCGGGCGATCGGCTGTTCCTGATCACAGACCACGCGCACATCATGGCGCTCAACCGATTCACGGGCGATCTGCTGTGGGATTCGGTGATGGCCGACTGGCGGCAAAACTATGGCGCGACTTCCGCGCCGCTTGTCGTGGGCGATTTCGTCGTCTCGGGAATCTCGGGCGGGGACGAAGGCGCCCGCGGCTTCATCGCCGCCTACCGCCAAGACACCGGCGCGGAGGTCTGGCGAACGTGGAGCGTTCCGGCGCCCGGGGAGCCGGGTGCTGAAACTTGGGGCGCAGATCTCTCACACCCCTCCAGCGCCACTTGGTTCACCGGAACTTACGATCCTGAACTCGATCTCATCTACTGGCCCGTGGGCAATCCGGGTCCCGACTACAACGGTAGTGGTCGCCCTGGCGACAACCTTTACTCCAACTCAATTCTTGCTCTCGACGCCAAAACGGGGGCCATGAAGTGGTACTTCCAATACACCCCCCACGACCTGTGGGATTGGGACTCGGTTCAGCCGCCGGTCTTAGCGGACGTCGAGTGGAACGACGAGGAACGAAAGGTACTGCTGCACGCCAACCGCAACGGCTTCTTCTACGTTTTGGATCGCGTCACCGGCGAGTTTCTGCTCGGCGAACCCTTCGTCGAAAAACTCACCTGGGCGAGCGGTCTGGACGAGAAAGGCCGGCCGGTTCTCAATCCCAATCAGACGCCCACGCCCGAGGGCGTCGAGGTTTGCCCCGCCGTCGAAGGCGCCACGAATTGGTTCTCCACTTCCTATAGTCCCGACAGCGGCTACTACTACGTACAGACGCTGGAGAAGTGCAACATCTTCCGATCGCGCGAAGAGCAGTGGCAGGCCGGCCGCTCCTATTACGCCGGCTCCACCGGTCCCGTGCCGGATGGGCAACCGCTGAAAATCCTGCGGGCGATCGACGTTCAGGACGGCGAGATCATGTGGGAATTCCCGCAGATCGGCCCGGCCAACAGTTGGGGCGGGGTTCTATCGACGGCAGGCGGCGTGGTCGTATTCGGCGAAGACTCCGGCGCACTAATGGCAGTGGACGCAGAGGACGGCCGCGCTCTATGGAGCTTCCCCGCCAACGTTCTCTGGAAAGCCTCGCCGATCACCTACCTGTTCGACGGCAAACAATACATCGCCATCGCCGCCGGCCCGAATATTCTGGCCTTTGCTCTTACCGAATAACCGCCCGTTAAACTAGGCACTGTGATGAGGCTGATCCTCTTGCTTGCCCTGGCCGCGGCCGCGCTTGCGCAAGACATCGACGCGGGGCGCCGCGAGTTCTTCGGGCGCTGCGTCGGCTGTCACGGAGCCGACGCAGCGGGCGGTGAGTTTGGCCCATCGATTCTCGACCGCCTGCCGCAGCTGAACGATTCCCAACTATCCGAGACGATCCGCAACGGCAGGCCAGCCTCGGGCATGCCCGCGTTCCCGCTAACGGATTTGGAGATGAGCGGCATCGTCGCTTTCTTGCGTACGCTCCGGTCGACGGACGCCTCTGAGTCGATCTCGGTGACGCTCACGAACGGCCAAATGCTAAGGGGCGAAGTCCTCAATCGGACGCGCGCCGACTTACAACTCCGCACGGCGGATGGCCGTATCGCGTTATTGCGCGCTGAAGGCGAGCGCTACCGCCGCGTCACCTCCGAAGTGGACTGGCCCGGCTACAACGGCGATCCCGGCGGCAACCGGTATAGCAGCCTGGATCAGATCAACGCGGCCAATGTTTCCCGGCTTGCGCCCGCTTGGGTCTTCGCCCAACGCGGCGCGGGCAATCTGCAAGTCACTCCGGTCGTCGTCGACGGCATCATGTACGTCACCAACGTCAACGAGTGTTTCGCCCTCGACGCGGGCACCGGACGCGAACTGTGGCACTTCCGCAGGCCTCGGACTCAAGGTCTGTTAGGCTCGGCCGGCGGCGGCATCAATCGCGGCGTGGCCGTTGCGGGCGACCGGCTGTTCCTGGTTACCGACCACGCCCATCTGCTTGCCCTCAACCGCTTCACGGGAAGTCTGCTGTGGGATTCGGAAATGGCCGACTACCGCCAGAACTACGGCGCTACCGGCGCGCCGCTGGTCGTCGGCGACTTGGTTTTATCCGGAGTCGGCGGCGGCGGACAAGGAGCGCGCGGTTTCATCGCCGCCTACCAACACTCCACAGGCGAGGAAGTCTGGCGCACCTGGACCGTACCATTGCCTGGCGAGCCCGGTTCCGAGACCTGGGGTGAGGGCATCGACCACCCCAGCGCTCCCACCTGGATGACCGGAACCCATGACCCCGAACTCGGTCTCGTCTATTGGCCCACCGGCAACCCCGGACCGGACTTCAACGGCGATCGCCGTCCAGGCGACAATCTCTATTCCGATTCCATCCTGGCGCTCGATGAAAAGACCGGCCAGATGAAGTGGTACTTCCAATTCACGCCTCACGACGTTTGGGATTGGGACGCGACCGAGCCGCCCGTGCTGGTCGACGCGGATTGGCAAGGCCGCCCGCGCAAGCTGCTCCTGCAAGCCAATCGCAACGGCTTCTTCTACGTCCTAGACCGCACAGATGGGGAATTGCTGCTAGCCAAGCAATTTGTCGACAAGTTGACGTGGGCCGCCGGGCTCGACGAAAGCGGGCGCCCGATCCTCAATCCAAACAACGAGCCGACCGAAGACGGGCGGCTCATTTGTCCCTCCGTCGAAGGCGCCACGAACTGGTTCTCCACCGCCTACGATCCCGGCGCGGGGCTGTATTACGTGCAAACCACCGAAGACTGCAACATCTATATCAAGCGCGAGATGGAGTGGCGGGCCGGGGCCAGTTATCGCGGCGGCGCCACGAGATCTTTCGCTGAGGGCAAGCCTCGGAAGATCCTGCGCGCGATTGACATACGCACGGGCGAGTCGCGCTGGCAGTTCCCGCAAGTGGGTCCGGCCGACTCCTGGGGAGGTACGCTGGCCACGGCCGGAGGCATTGTGATCTTCGGCGAAGATGGAGGCGCCTTCACCGCCGTCGATGCCGCAAGCGGCGAGCACTTGTGGAGCTATCAGACCAATAGCGTCTGGAAGGCCTCGCCGATGACTTACCAGTTCGACGGCAAGCAATACATCGCGGTCGCAGCCGGTCCCGTCGTGCTGGCCTTCGCGCTACCGGACTAGTTCAGCGCCCCATTCGCCGGGCGCTAGAATAAGGCCGACATGAGAGCGCTTGCGGTTCTTGGCCTCTCCGTCTTAGGGGTCTCCACACTGTCGGCTCAACAGCCTGACGACTTGCAAAGCCGCCTCGGTTCGGTCGCCATCGACCGCGTCTCGGCCGGCGCCGACTACGCAGGCCGCGAAGCGCTCTGCGAGCAACTGCGGCGGATGTCCGCTCGCGCAAAGGACATCGCCGTGCTCCCGGAGAGCGCCGAATTGTTGTGCGACGGCGATGGCAGCACTACTTTCGCGCTGCGCTTAAAGACGACGCCTGCCCGTACCGACAAGCTGATCTGTGACCTGGCCTCCCAGCCCAGCAGCATCGTTTTTTACCAAATGCGGCCCATCGCGCTGCGTAGCGGTTCGACGGTTACGATGGCTGAAGAACTCTCGGAGAAACTGCAGCCCCTGGGCGTCACGACCGTCGGGCGGCTCTTGGATTCCTTCGGTTTCGTGAATCTGGAACTTCGGCGCGGCAATGCCAAGGAGCCGTTGCGCAAAATCGGCGTTCACGAGCTGCATCTGCTCTGCAAGGGCTAGGTATTCCAAGTCACCACAGCAGTTTCCTCCCCGGCACAACGACGGTTAAACTAAACGCGATTGCAACGACGACACGCCATACCGTTCATTCTCGGCGCACCCTGGGCGCTCGCCGCGCAGTCCAAAGCCGACGTCTCGCTCATCCCGGTCACGGGCGAAGGGGCGGGCTACTGGTCGCGCTGGCGAGGCCCCTCGGGTCAAGGACTTGTCGAGAGCTCCGGTTACGTCGACAAGTGGTCGACGACGCAGAACGTTTTGTGGTCCGTCGACCTGCCCGGCGACGGCAACTCGTCGCCGATCGTCTGGGACGACCGCATCTATCTGACCGCCGCCGATCGCGGCGGCGAACGTTCCATCCTGGCCCTGAGCCGCAACGACGGGAGGCTGCTGTGGCAAACCGCCGCACCTGACGCCTCCGCCGAGCGAGTCCACCAGAAAAACGGGCGCGCGTCCTCCACCGTCGCCGTCGACGGTCAACGCGTGTATGCCTTCCTGGGCAATCAGGGTGTCGTCGCCATGACGCTTGACGGTAAGGTCGCCTGGCACAACGACACGGGTCCCACCGCGAACTATCACGGTCCCGCCGGCTCGCCCCTGCTTTATAGAGATTTCGTCATCGTTTATCAGGACCAAGGCGCCAGCTTCGGCCGCATCCTCGGCGGTCAGCCGGAATCGTTCGTCACCGCTATCGACCGCGCCAGCGGCAAGACAGTCTGGCGCAAACCGCGCCAAGCATCCGTCGGCTGGGGCACGCCCATCGCGATTCGCGTAAACGGCCAGGACCAAATCCTGGTCCACGGACAGTACCAGGTCACCGCCTACAATCCGGCCAACGGCGAAGAGATCTGGAGCTGCGACGGGCCCACCATGGAGGTCGTTCCGACTCCCGCCGTGGGGCATGGCTTGGTCTACTGCTGTTCCGGGCGCGCCGGCCCGACGTTGGCTATACGGCCCGACGGCAAGGGAGATGTCACGGACACGCATATCCAGTGGCGGACGACCCGCGGCTCTCCATTCATCCCGTCGCCGTTGCTGCACGGCGGGGTGCTTTACACGGTCAACGACATGTCCAGCATCGGCGCGGCCTTCGACGCCGTCACCGGACAAAACCTTTGGCAAAACCGGCTGGGCCCGCCGATGCGAGAAGGCTTCTCCGCCTCGCCCGTCGCCGTCGACGGCAAGGTGTACTTCACCAACGACCTCGGCCAAACCTACGTCCTTAAAGCGGGCCGTGAGTTTCAATTGCTGCACGTCAACGAACTCGGCGAACAGGTACTCGCCTCACCCGCTCTGGTCGACGGCAAATGGTACTGGCGAACGGCCAGCAAACTGCTGGCAATCGGCTAGTTTGGTCCGGTTTCTTCCCCGGTAAATCGGGTCCCCACTGGCGTATACTCACGGGATCGGTCCGCTGGCCGCTTCATGTGGGTTCGTCTCGGATCTTTGATACTACTCGCGGGACTTGGCGCCTGGGCTCAGACATCCGAATCGCCGGACGTCGTCGGTCCCCCAGCCTCTCTCAAACAGGAACTGATCGGACCTCCAAGTCCCTTCGAACCTTTGCCGCTTGAGCCGGAACCGCAATTTCCCCTCCCGCATATTCCTCTGCTGGACCAAGAACTGGAGCAGGTCCTACAGACGCCGACGGACCTCGACTACCTGATTCCGACTCCCGAAGCGGTGGTGAAGTCGATCCTCGGCTTCGTCTTCTTGTTGGGGCTGGCATACATAGCCGGGCATCCACGAGTGGCCGAGCTGGAGCGGCGGTTAGGCATCGCCCACTTGGCCACCACCGGTTTGCCGTTCGTGCTGCTCGGTTTCATCGCGGCTCAGCGTAGCGTCGGCGTCTTGTCTCCTGGAGTGTTGATGGAGGTCGCGCCGCTGCTCACTCTTGGCCTGGGCTGGCTTGGGTTTGCGATCGGCTATCGTTTCGACGGGCGATTGATGGAAAACCTTCCAGCCGGCATCGGCGCTGTGGTTTGGCCGATGACGATTCTGCCTTTCCTCACGGTCGCGGGAGCCTCGGGCCTGCTGATGTTCCTTTACGAAGGCGGCACGATGGATCGAACGCTGGTGCGCGACGCCGTGTTGTTAGGTCTCGCCGGCGCGATGGCAGCGAAAAGTTCTCCGCACCTTTGGAAGGACCGCGGATTGAGCGAGGCGGACCTGGACCGGATGAGCCGGATCGTCCAACTCGAACGGATCGCCGGCATCTTTGGGCTGATGGCCGTAGCCGCGTACTTTCGGACCGATGATTCGGTAGTCTTGTGGCAATTGCCGTCCCTGGCCTGGCTATTCGTCACGCTGGGCGTAGGCGCCGCTCTCGGAGTAGTGGCCCATGCTCTATTGACGACCAGCCGCAGCGATGGCGAATCACTGGTACTCTTGCTGGGATCGATCAGCTTCGCGGCCGGCATGGCGCATTATCTCCGGCTCTCCGCCATATCGGTCTGTTTCCTGGTCGGCGTCGTGCTGGCCAACGCTCCTAGCCGCTGGAAGGGCGCAGTGGAAGACGTTACGGCTAAGTTGGAACGTCCAGTCTACTTTCTATTTCTGCTGATCGCTGGAGCGGTGTGGTTTCCGGCGGATTGGCGGGGTTGGGCTTTAATGCTGATTTTCGTCACCTCCCGGCTCGGCGGAAAGCGACTCGGGGCGGCAGTTGTGCGTGGCCGCGGATACGAAATCGGAATGGCAGAGAAGCAATGGCTGACTTACGCGCCGGCGGGAGCGATCTCCCTGGCGGTCGTCATTAGCGCCCAGAACCTCTACGGAGGTCCGCGTGTTTCTTGGATCGTGACAGCCGTAATAGCCGGTTCGTTGCTCAATGAAATCCTGGTTCAGGTCATTCTGCGGCGCGGGCGTTCTGCGTTGGCGAGTTCTTGATGCGCGCCGTACTGCTCATCGTCTTGTGCGTCCTGATGGACGCCGCGAGGTCCTTCTCGGCAAACCGGCCGTTGAGCGATCAGACTAGCGGCGTGGCTTTGGCCGGCGGTTTCTTGCTGCTGATCGCCTTTCTGGCGGGCAGTATCTTTCGTGATCTAAACTTGCCGCGGCTCACCGGATACTTGGTCGCCGGCATCGTAGTCGGCCCTTATGCCCTCGGGCTGGTCTCCGCCGAAATGGTGGTGCGCCTGGAGCTATTCAGCGGCATTGCAATTTCGTTGATCGCGCTCACAGCCGGGGCCGAAACGGACTTGCGGGCGATGCGGCCGCTCTTCCGCTCGATCGGCGCGATTACCCTGATCGCGGTCGTCGGGGCTATGGCCTGCATCTCCGGGGCCGTCTACGTGCTCTCGGAGCGCTTGTCTTTTTTGGCGTCGCTGGGGCCGCTCGAAGCCGCTGCCGTGTCGTTGACGATCGGCGTCATGCTAGCCGCTCAGTCTCCCGCGGTTGCGGTCGCCTTGCGGGACGAGATGCAGGCCGAAGGCGACGTCACGCGAACGGTGCTGGGGGTCGTGGTCGTCTCCGACGTGGTCGTGATCTTGTGCTTCGCACTCGCATCGTCCGTCACGCGAGGCATCCTAGGCCTGGAGGTGATGAGCAGCTCCAATCAGCCCAATCCGCTCCTCTGGGAAATCGGCGGCTCCCTCGTCTTCGGAACCATGGTCGGCGTCTTGATCTCCGCGTACTTGCGATTCGTCCATGTCGGGGCATCATTGACGATCGTGCTGGTCGGCTTCGTCGTTGCCGAAGTGGGCCAGCGCGCGCACCTCGATCCGTTGTTGTTGGCTCTGGCCGCGGGGATCTTTGTCCGTAACCTTACGGAGCACAGCGATCGGCTCTTGAATGAAATTCGATCCGCCTCCATGCCCATCTATGTGATTTTCTTCGCGCTCGCGGGCGCAGGGGTGCATATCGACGTTTTACCGCCTCTGTTGGGGCCGATCTTTCTGCTCTTGATCGTTCGCGGCGCCGCTCTATTGGGCGGCACGGCAATCGCCGGGCGCATCACATCCGCCCCGCCGGCAGTTCAGCGCTATGCGGGCTTCGGACTCTTGCCGCAGGCCGGTCTGGCTCTAGCGCTTGCGATGCTCTTCGCTCGCACATTCCCCAATCTGGGGCAGGAGGCCGCCGCACTCGTGTTTGGAGTCGTTGCGGTGAATGAAGTCGTCTCGCCCATACTTTATCGCTACGCGCTCGTTCGCAGCGGCGAAGCCGGCCAGTTCGTCTCCGGCTCGCCCGCGGAGTTGCAACCGGCGAAGGCTGACCTTGCGCCGCACTAGCGGAGCGTTGTGATAATCTTTGCGGATCATGGCTGACGAAAACGCACAAGAACGCCAATTGGGCTTCCACACCCGCTGTTTGCATGCCGGTCAGACTCCCGATCCGGCAACCAAGGCCCGCGCCGTCCCGATCTACCAAACGACCTCCTTTACGTTCGAAGATTCGCAAGACGCCGCGGAACTGTTCGCCCTCCAAAAATTCGGGAATATCTATACCCGGATCATGAATCCGACCACCGACGTCTTCGAGCAGCGCGTCGCGTCGTTGGAGGGCGGAGTCGCCGGGCTGGCGACTAGTTCAGGGCAGGCCGCCCAGTTCTTGACCATCTCCAGTCTCTGCCAAAGCGGCGAAGATTTCGTGACTGCGGCCACGCTCTACGGCGGTACCTACACGCAGTTCGATACCACCTTCCGGCGTTTGGGACTCAATGCGATTTTCGTCAATCCCGACGACCCGGAAAACTTCCGCAAGGCGATCACCCCTAAAACGAAGTGCCTCTACGCGGAAACCATCTCGAATCCGCGCATGAACGTGGTCGATATTGAGGCGATCGCCAAGATCGCTCACCAAGCCGGAATACCGTTGGTGGTCGATAACACTTTCGCCTCGCCCTATTTGTGCCGGCCGATCGAGCACGGCGCGGACATCGTGGTTCACTCGACGACCAAATTCATCGGCGGCCACGGCACGGCCATCGGCGGTATGATCGTCGACTCCGGCAAGTTCGACTGGGCCGCCAGCGGCAAGTTTCCGCAGATCACCGAACCTAGCCCCGGCTACCACGGCATGAAATTCGCCGAAGTCTTCGGGCCGATCGCGTTCATCATCAAGGTTCGGGTGGAAGGTCTGCGCGATTTGGGTCCTTGCCAGGCTCCGATGAACTCGTTCCTTTTCCTGCAAGGCCTCGAAACGCTGCCGATGCGGATGGAGCGCCATTGCGCCAATGCACAGGCCGTCGCCACGCACCTCGAAGGCCAGGCTGCCGTGACTTGGGTGCAACATGCCGGACTCGCCTCGAGCCCCTATCACTCGCTCGCCAAGAAATATCTGCCCAAGGGCGCGGGCGCGGTCTTCACTTTTGGCATCAAGGGCGGCTACGAGGCAGGCAAGAAGTTCATCGACAGCCTTGAAGTCTTCTCGCATCTGGCTAATGTCGGCGATGCCAAGAGCTTGGTGATTCATCCCTCTTCGTCGACTCACCAGCAGTTGTCCGAAGCGGATCAGGCGGCGGCGGGCGTCACGCCGGATATGGTCCGGCTCTCTGTCGGTCTTGAAGATCTCGACGACATACTGTGGGACCTGGATCAGGCCCTGGCCAAATCGCAGGCCTAGGTAACCCGTTACCTTCACGCGGCGTTCGCCGCCCGGCTCGGCGGGCGTGTTACAAGAGGAGTCATGCAGCGTATACGAGTCAACGCGGCATCGTCCTCGTACGACGTGGTCGTGTCGGGCGGATGCATTGACCGGGCGGCCGAGGAAATCGAGGCCGTGGCCGGCAGCCGCCGCATCTTCGTCATCGCCGACGAAGGCGCTCTCGCCGCGCTCGGCGGGCAACTGGAGCGAAGTTTAGCCGCCCTGAACCCGACCTTTT
>CAMPKL010000060.1 GCA_946887065.1 uncultured Bryobacterales bacterium | reverse complement strand
GGCTCGTCCTGTTCGCCGTGACGCAAGAAGTCGCCACCGATGTGAATGTAAGTCTCGCGGGGTTCCTCGCGTTCGCGAGTGATTAGCGTTGTGGTAACGATGGGCTTCTTCCAGCGGTAGCTGGCGCCCACCCCGATGGGCCGCATAATATCGCGCAGCGTGGCCATGCGGGCGCGCAATCCCTCGTCGCGGTGCACCGGCGGATCGTCTGCTTGTCGCGGCTTGGCTTGCAACTCGGCGATGTAATCGACCAATTCGGCACTGAGCGCATTCACTTGCGACCAGTAAGCCTTGGCTTCGGCGTCCTCCTTGGGAGTCCGCAAGTCCAACATCGGCTCGTAGAACTTGTAGCGGTCGTCCAGCGTCGAGATCTCAACCGTGTTGTTGTAGAAAGCGAAGAGTTGATAGAACTCTTTCTGCTTGAGCGGGTCGTACTTGTGGTCGTGGCAACGCGCGCACCCGATCGTCAGGCCCATGAACGCCGAACCGGTCGTGGCCACCCTGTCGGCCACGGCTTCAATGCGATATTGCTCCTGATCGATGCCGCCTTCAAAGTTCAGCGGCGTATTGCGATGAAAGCCGGTGGCAACGAGTTGATCCTTGGTAGGGCTGGGCAGCAAATCGCCGGCGATCTGTTCGATGACAAACTCACTGAACGGCTTGTCTTCGTTCATCGCGTTGACGACCCAATCGCGGTACGGCCAAATGGGCCGCGGACCGTCGATGCTGTAGCCGTCTGAATCCGCATAGCGCGCCAAGTCCAGCCAGTGACGTCCCCAGCGCTCCCCGTAATGGTCCGACGCCAACAGGCGGTCGACAACCTTCTCGTAGGCGTTGGCGGAAGTATCCGAGACAAAGGCCTCGATTTCTTGCGGCGACGGCAGCAGACCGGTGAGGTCGAGGCTAACCCGGCGCAGCAGGGCTTGCTTGTCCGCCTCAGCGGCCGGCGCAATGCCTTTGGCTTCCAGCTTGGCGAGAATGAACCGGTCGATCGGGTTCTTCACCCAATCCGCACGGTTGACGCTGGGCGCCTCGGGGCGCTGCGGAACCTGGAATGCCCAAGGCTTGGCATCGCCTGCAGCCGCCTTCTCGCCCCACGGCGCGCCTGCCTGAACCCAGCGTTCGAGCACAGCAACCTGCTGCGCATCGAGCGCCCTTCCCGGAGGCATTTTTAGTTCCCCGGTGCGCTTAACCGCTTCGATCAGCAGGCTCTGCTCAGGATGACCCGGAGTCACCGCCGCTCCGCGCGATCCGCCCTTGAGCAGCCCTTCGCGCGAATCCAGCGCAAGTCCGCCCGTGGCCAACTTCGAGCTGTGGCAAGTGAGACATGCGTTGAGCAACGGCTGGACTTCCGTATCGAAGTCCGGCGGCGCCGTCTGAGCGCTCAAACTGATTGAAAAGGTAAGGGCGACGAGTAACCGTCTCAGCAACATGGCAGACATAGGAACAACCCGCCGCGACCGGCGATCAGGGGCCGCAGTGGTGTTTATTCTACACCTGCTAGAGAATAAGGAGAGCCAAAAAGCCCATTTCCGAGCCGGAAATCCAGTGTTAGGCCGCCTCGGACAGTTCCATCTCGTCGAGAAAGCTGAGCATCATGCCGATCTCGCGGATCATCGATTCTCGATCGCGTCCGCGAACGAAAGCGCCCAATCCCTGGATCTTTCTCTCGACCGGAGTACCGCCGGATTGCACCCACGCGTTAACCCACGAGCCGCTCACTTTCTGCCAGTCGGGCTTCTTCGTCGCCGTCAACTCGTGCAAAGTGCTCCAAAGACTATCCTTGACGATCCTCATTCCATCGGGCTCCATGGTCAATAAAAGGAGCGGGGGGCTCCGGTGAAACTAAAGTACGCTGCGAGTTAAGGCCCGGTCTACTGTGATCAGTCCCAGGTCTAGACTGGGTGGATTCTCGATGTCGCTTGAAACCTATCGCCGCAAGCGTCGTTTTGGCGAAACCAGCGAGCCCGCAGGCGCCGATGCGCGGCCGGCCAGCCAAGGCCGTTTCGTCGTCCAAAAGCACGCCGCGAGCAGGCTGCACTACGATTTACGCCTAGAAATTGGCGGCGTCCTCAAATGTTGGGCTGTCCCGAAAGGACCCTCGCTCGACCCGGCCGATAAACGCCTCGCCGCTCGCACCGAAGATCACCCCGAGGAGTACCTAACCTTCGAAAAGGTCATACCACCGGGGAATTATGGCGCGGGCTCAATGATCGTTTGGGATACGGGAACTTTCGAGACCGAGGGCGAACTCAGCGCCCCCGAACAACTCGAAAAAGGCGAGATCAAGTTCGTGCTCTACGGCACGAAACTGGGCGGCGGATTCGTCTTGGTCCGCACCACCCGCAATAAAAAGGCCGAGGAGTGGTTGTTGATCAAGCACCGTGATGCCGCGGTGGTCGAAGGCTATGACATCGAGGCCTACCCCGAATCGGCGCTTACCGGCAGGACGCTCGCCGACGTCGCCGCGGGACTGCCGCCAGGCCGAGGCGCTGCGGCCGGGCCCGCTGTTTTGGAAGGCGCGGTTCGGGCGGATATGCTCACCAACCTCAAGCCCATGCTGGCCTCGTCGCGCGAAACGGCCTTCAGCGATCCCGCCTGGGTCTACGAACTCAAGTGGGACGGCGTCCGCATCCAGGCGCAGATCCGCGGTCGGCAGTTGCGGTTGATCTCGCGCAACGGGCGCGACGTCACCTCGCATTACCCCGAGTTACGTGAGCTGCCCTACTTGCTCCGAGCGAAAGACGCCCTGCTCGACGGCGAGATTGTCGCTCTCAATCCCGAGGGCCACTCGGATTTCGGCATACTGCAAAGCCGCATGCACGTCGACCGTCCGTCGCCTGCGCTGATCGAGGCGACCCCGGTCTATTGCTGGTTCTTCGATCTGATTTACGCGGACGGTTACGACCTTCGCCAGGTCCCGTTGGTCGAACGCAAGAAGTACCTCCAAAAGATCCTTAAGCAGAGCGCATCCGTACGCTACTCCGATCACGTCGCTGAACGCGGCGAAGAATTTTTCGACTTAGCGCGCAGCCACGGCGCCGAAGGTATCTTGGCCAAGAGAGCCGAGAGCCCCTACGTGAACGACCGCTCCGCCGATTGGCTGAAGATCAAAATCGTTCACGAAGTCGATATCGTGGTGGGCGGCTGGACCGAGCCGCGCGGCGGCCGGGAGCATCTTGGCGCCCTGTTGGCGGGGTTCTACGACAAAGGCAAGCTGCGCTTCATCGGCGGTGTCGGCAGCGGCTTCACGGACCAAAACCTGCAATTCCTCGCCCGTCAACTCGATCCGCTCAAGACCACGCAGTGCCCCTTCGCGGCCCAACCCGCGACCAAAGAGAAAGCTCACTGGGTCAAGCCGCAACTGGTCGCTCGCGTTCGTTACAGCGGTTGGACGCGCGACGACCAGCTGCGGCATCCCGTCTTCCTCGGCCTGCGCGACGACATCGATCCCATAGAATGCAAAGATCCGCGGTTGCCGCAGGAAAGCGTCATCGTTCATGCGCCGCGGGGGGAGGGCCTGCCCTTGATTCGAAGCGTCGGCGAGTTGCAGAAAGAACTCAGCGAGGGGCGCGCGGAATCGTTGCGCGTCGAACTGGACGGCAAGGAGTTTCGACTCACCCACCTCGATAAGGTCTACTTTCCGGAACCAGGCTACGCCAAGCGCGACTTGCTGGCCTACTACGTCGGCGTTTCCGAGTTCATCCTTCCCTTCCTTAAAGACAGACCATTGGTCCTGCATCGCTTCCCCAACGGCGCCGCCGGCGAAAGTTTCTATCAAAAAGACATAGGCGAGGGCGCGCCGGAGTGGGTACGCACTTTCGTCATTCCGTCCGAAAGCAGCGGACGCGATACCCGTTACTACGTCTGCGACGATCTCGCGACGCTACTGCATCTGGTTAACCTCGGCTGCATCGAGCAGCACCCTTGGCCGAGTCGTGTCGATTCCCTCGAAAAGCCGGACTACGTTTTCTTCGACCTCGATCCGACCGAAGGTTACGAGTTCGACACGGTCATCGCCGTCACCCGCCGCTTTCTCAAAGAGCTCGACACGATCGGCGTCAAAGCGTTCGTCAAGACTTCCGGCTCGCGCGGCATTCATCTTTGGCTTCCGCTCGAGCGCCGCTATTCGTACGAGCAAATCAGAAAGTTCGCCGAAATCGTGGCCCGGGTCGTTCACGATGCCATGCCCAAAGAGACGACCTTGGAGCGCACCGTCGACAAACGCCCTAGAGGATCGATCTCTTTGGACTACTTGCAGAACTCCTTCGGCAAACCATTGGCCACGGTCTACACCGCGCGGCCGCGCCCATCGGCAACCGTCGCGACTCCAATCGATCCCGCGGAATTGAGGAAAGGCCTGAAGCCTGAAAAATTCACCATCAAGACCCTGCCTGCGCGGCTGGCTAAAAAAGGCGATCTGTGGGCCGATTTTTGGAAATCGCGCCAGCGCATCGAACCCGCCCTAAAAGAGTTGCAGAAGAAGCTAGCAAAAATCAGTTAGATACCCACTAGCGCTCCAACCCGCTGCGTGGGACATTATCGGTGGGCAACCTATGAGCATTGCTAAGTCGTTTCGTAATAACGCCGCTCTCGTTGCCGGTATCCTATTGCCGGTCGTCGTCGTCGTCCTCTTTCTGCTGTCGAGTTGGGTTCCGCGGATGTTGGTCGATCCGCCGCAATACGACTTCCTCTATGTCGTCGAAGGGAACTACTACGGCAGCCCATCGCCATGGCGCCACCAGATGTCGGTGGACCCGCAAGGCCATCTGGTGGTCAAAGCCTTCACCACCAAGCCCGACGTTTACGCGCCAGGCGACCGGCTGTTCCTCTTCGAGCATGAGAACGGCAACGTACGGGAGATCACGCTCCCCACTCCGCAAAGCACGGAGGGCGGCGAGTTAGGCATCGTGGTTGAAGTCCCTGAGTTTGCGAACAGATTCATCGACACCAGCCGAATCTCGCCGGACGGCTATTCATTGGTCGACAATTCCAGAAGCTCGCGCGGGCTGTTCGGCTTATTCTATTCCGGCAACTCTCGCCCCTTGGCGATTAGCAAGAACGGAGCTGTTTTCGAAGCGGCCGAGAGCGACGCGATGGGTTGGTATGGCGCCAGATTCCTTGGCTGGCTCGTGCCGGCGCGGGAGCGCTAGCGATGACACCCAAAGAGCAAGCGCTGGAAACCATCGCCGGCCTCGCCCGCGAGCACGGCATCACGCCCCAAGAAATCCGCGCCCAACTTTCCGCCGCCGAGCAATCCGCCGATTCCAAAACCTCCGTTCTTACTCGTTTATTGAGCTACCTAGGCGGCATTTTCGTCATCGCCGGCCTGGGCGTGTTCATAGAAATGCAGTGGAATGAGATGAACTCCGCGGCCCGCATCACGGTGACTCTAGGCTCCGGCCTGGCGGCGTTCCTGATGGCCTGGATCCTTTCGAGCGACGAGCGTCGCCGGAAGATGGCGACGCCGCTATTCCTGATTGCCGCTTTCCTTCAACCGACCGGCATTCTTGTCGCGCTGGATGAGTTGGCGCGAGGCGGCGATGAGCGGCACGCGGTGCTGTTCGCTTCGGGCGTTCTGCTCGTGCAACAAACGCTGGCTTTCTTCAGCAAAAAGCTGACTTCGCTCCTATTCATGTCGATCTTCTTCGCCCTGGTGTTCTACGCGACGGCGATGGAATTAATCGACATGGATGCCGATCTCATCGCCTTCGGCTTAGGCCTCTCGATGCTCTTCGTGCTCCGCCGGGTTGATCAAACCCGGCATGCCTCCATCACGCCGTTCTGGTATTTCTTCTCTTCTGCCGCCATGCTGTCGGGCCTATTCGCGCTAGTTCAAGACAGCCCCTTGGAAGTTTTCTTCTTGGGCGCGGCTTGCGGCATTGTTTTCTGGAGTACCTGGGCTAAGAGCCGTAGTTTGCTGTTTGTTGGCACCGTCGCGATTTTGAGTTACGTCGGCTACTACACCGCCGAACACTTCACCGACGTGGTCGGCTGGCCCATCGCTTTGATCCTTTTCGGATTACTGTTGATCGCTCTGAGCGCCGTTGCGTTTCGCATCAATCGTAAATATATTGCGGCAAAATAACGGCGGCTAGCCGCTCTGTAACGCGTTTGTCAAGCAAAGAACGCTGGCTGAACGATTTGATTTTTTCCACAGAGCGCCTCGCCCGAGCCCCAAATAAGCGCTGATTCTAAAGAGGTTAACTCCTGTGGAAAACCTGTGGAAAGTATGCCCCTCCAGCCGGGGGTCTACCGGCTGGATGACTTCTTCTTAACAGCCTTGGGTCCCGTAGAAGCGGCCGCCTTGGCCGCGCCTTTTTTCTCGGGACGCTCGGCCAGCGACCGCTGTAACGCTTCCATGAGGTCGATGACCGGGGCCCGCCGCGGCGCCTTGGCAGCCTCGGTTTCCTGGCCATCACGCTTGGCCTCAATCAGGCCTTCAACACGGGACCGGTACTCGTCGTGATATTTCTCGGGGTCAAAGTTCGCGGCTAGACTCTCGATGAGTTGCCGGGCCAGCTTTTCTTCCGACGGCTTAATTTCTACGTCTTTGATGTGGCCGTACTCCGACGAATCGCGGACTTCGTCCTGGTAGAACATTGTGTGCAGCGTCAAACCGCCTTTGCGTGGACGTATCACAACGGTGTACTCGCGCTGGTGCATTGACAGCTTGGCGATAGCGCAGTAGCCGCTTTCTTCCATCGCTTTGACCAGCAGCGCATAGGGCTTACGGCCGGCGTCTTCGGGCACGGCGAGATACGAGCTGTCGAAGTACAGCGGATCGACTTCCTCCAGCTTCACGAACTCCAAGATCTCCATCGTGGAACTGGATTCGGGAGCGACTTTCTTTAAGTCCTCGGGATCGACGATCACGTACTGGTCCTTGGCGACTTCGAAGCCCTTCACCAGTTCTTTCCGTTCGACCACCCGGTCGAGTTCCGGCGAATAGAGCTGCTGTTTGACGGGCCTCATCGTCTCTTTGACGATCTGCCGGAAGCTCACCGCCTTAGGCCGCGCAGCCACGGACAACCGAATGGGGACCGAGATCAACCCAAAACTGAGATAACCCTTCCAAACAGTGGCTGCCATAGGTAGATTTCGTCCACAAGGGGACCTAGCAATCGTACGGGAGCTCTCGGACCGGCGCAAGCAAGTAATTGTTGAAATGTTCCCGCGGAAACGTATCCGCGAGATATTGTATTTCAGCGGGCAATAGCTACCTTGAATGGCGCCTGCTTAGAAAACTACCGTCAAGTGATCAGATTGACGGAGAAATAGAACACCTGCAGCGCACCACTGTAAACCGGAGGAAAAACGTAGTCGAATGCCCGCCAGGCGATCAGCAGCCCCAGCAGTGAAAATCCGGGCTGGCGCATGAAGTTAACGAAGGCCAAGGCCGCGGATTCGGGCAGGATCAAACCGATCGCCGTCGCCCCATCGAGCGGCGGAACAGGGATCAGGTTAAAGGCGCCGAGCAAAACGTTCTCGACGAATAGGATGCTCAGAAACGTCGCCAGTCCGCCCGCAAGCTGCGTTGTCGGCGCGACCATCTGCAGCATCGAGAATGCTTCAGGCCGATCGAAAATGCCGGCCATCATACCGCCCAGCATCGCCAAGCCGGCGAGGGCGACCAGGGTGAAGTTCGCAACCGGACCGGCCAGGGCCATCCAAGCCGCGCGCCGCGGGTAACGTTGCTGCCAATAAGGGTCGTAGGGCGCCGAAGCCCAACCGATCATCCATCCGCCGATAAACAACGAGACAAGGGGCACCACCACCATGCCCAGCGGCTCGCGTTGGATGTGCGGCAGCGGGTTCAGCGTGACCTGCCCGCCGCGGGACGCCGTGTCGTCGCCCAGCCGCAGAGCAGCCCAGGCGTGCGCCGCTTCATGGCACGTGACCGACAGCAAAAAGGCCACGTACCAAAGGGGCGCTTCGGCCAATAACTCGGAATCGAACATCGCGGGGTGAAGCTGCAAGTCTAGCAAGTCGCAGTGTCGCTACAATTGCGTAACGCGCCGATGCCCGAAGCAACGAACACATGGCGCGCCGTTCTCCACGTTTTGACGATTGCGGCAGCGTTGTATTTGATGAGCGTGTTCGCCTTGAGTCAGCCTCAACAACTCGACGAGGGCCGCAACGACTTCTTACCGTTCTACGCCGGCTCGCATTTGCTCTCCTCAGGAGAACTCTACGACAACGCCCAATTGCTCAAGACCGAAGCGCAGCTCACCGGCTTCGTCTCCGAGACGCATGGCTACATACGCCCGCCCTTTTTGGCGGCGTTGGTGTGGCCCTTGAGCCGACTGCCTTACCGTACCGCCTGGCGCGTTTGGCAAGCCGCATCGCTGGCCGCTTTAATCGGCTTCGTACTGCTGTGGGCGCCTGACCGGCGCCTCTTTACGCTGCTGCTGACGGCGATATCGATTCCCGCTCTGCTGGCGTGGCTGGCCGGACAAGACGTCTTCTTCCTGTTGCTGGCCATCGCGCTCAGCGTCCACCTCCACCGTGCGGGAAAGCCCATCGCAGCCGGAGCCGTCTTCGCGCTGTGCGCTGCCAAGGTGCACTTGTTCCTTCTCACTCCTGTCTGGGTCATCGCCCTAGGTGACTGGAGTTTTCTCAAAGGCCAGCTCTACGGCGGCGGCGCGTTGGCGGGCTTGTCCACCGCGGCGGCAGGTTGGCGATGGCCGCTTGAGATGTGGCGCGAAACACGAAACCCCGCTTTTTCTCCCAGTCTTGGCAACATGCCGAACCTGCACGGCATGCTCGAAAACTGGCCGCTCGCCTGGGCTTGGGAGATGCTGCTCTCTGCCGCCGTCGCCTGGGCCGTTTGGACCATCGCGCGGCGAGCCTCCTTCCAAACAGCTTTGGCGGCCGGCCTGCTGGGCGGCATCCTGCTGGCGCGGCACAGTTACGTACTCGACCTCACCCTCTTAATTCCCGCAATGCTCGTACTCCTTCAAACAACACGACGCGCGGCGCTCAGAATTTGCGCCGCCGCTCTCCTGGCGCCGCCGTTACTATTCCTTGCGATTCAGGGCCTGCCCTACTCGGCCGCCGTCGTACTGATTTGTTGGGTCGCGCTGATCGGCTGGGCATTGGAATTCCGCGGCTCGGCGCGGCTAGCGGGGACGCCGGCATGAACGAAGTAATGAAGAGCCGCGTCGGCATCATCGCCGGGCTCATCCTTTTTGGTCTAACGCTCTACGGCCCCACGCCCGACGGTATGACCGACGCGACCCAAAAGACCGCCGCCGTGGCGTTGCTGATGGCGACGTGGTGGTTAACCGAGGCGGTCCACATTGCCGTCACCTCATTGCTGCCGGTTGTGTTGTTCCCGCTGCTCGGCATCTTGTCCGCTCAAGAGGTCGCGACTCCCTACGCCAACCACATCGTCTTCCTCTACATCGGCGGCTTTATCGTGGCCTTGGCGATGGAGCGCTGCAATCTGCACAAGCGCCTGGCTCTGCAGACCATTCGCCGCATTGGGTCTTCGCCGTCCCGCCTCGTCCTTGGATTCATGGTCGCCACGACCTTCCTCTCTATGTGGATCTCGAATACCGCCACGACGATGATGATGCTGCCCATTGCCTTGGCGGTCATCGATCAGCTAGCGGGGCTTTCGGAAGTCGAAGGCAAACGAGACGCCGCAACGCAGCAGCTGGTGAAGCGGTCTTTCAGCGTCATCCTGTTGCTGGGCGTCGCTTACTCGGCCAGCGTAGGCGGTGTCGGAACAATTATCGGTACGCCGACGAACGTCGCCTTCCTAGGCTTCCTGAGCGAGACGTACCCTGAAATGCCGCCCATCGCCTTCGTGGATTGGATGCTGTTGACGATGCCCATCGTCATCCTTTTCACGCCGATCGCTTGGCTCTACTTGTGCCGCTTCGCAGGAGACCTGCCGCTCAGCAAGATCACATTCCACGGCTCTGGCGACGTCATCGAGGGCGAACTGCGTAAGCTCGGCCCGATGCGCTACGAAGAGAAAATGGTGACCTTTGTCGCCACGGCAACCGCCCTGCTGTGGATCTTCCGCAATCCGATCGAAGCCGGTTCGGTTACCGTGCCGGGCTGGGCGCAACTGTTCGCCAATTCCGAGCTTCTGCAAGACTCCACCGTGGCGATGACCATGGCGACCCTGCTGTTCCTCCTGCCCTCCGGCCAGGAGGGTAAGCGCTTGATGGATTGGGAGACCGTCTCGCGCGGCATGCCCTGGGGCATTGTGTTTCTGTTCGGCGGCGGTTTCGCCTTGGCCGATGCGATCGCGGCCAGCGGCTTGGCCGAATGGATGGGGGGCGAGATGACGATCCTAGGAGGCCTGCCCGGCTGGGTGTTGGTGCCGATCAGTTGCCTCATCGCCGTGCTGATGACGGAGATGACTTCGAACGTCGCGACGGTGCTGATGTTGTCGCCGATTATCGCCGCAACCGCCGCGCAGATCGGCGTCGAGCCCTACTTGATGTTGCTCCCCTCCGCCATCATGGCTTCGTTCGCCTTCATGCTGCCCGTTGCCACGCCGCCCAACGCGATCGTCTTTTCCGCCGGGACGATCACCATCGGACGCATGTTCCGCGTCGGCGCCGCGCTCGACTTCATCGCTTTGCTGATCGTTCCCACAATGATCTATTGGCTAGGCGGAAGCTTACTAGGCCAATAACTCACCGCAAGTGATGCGGTGCCCGTCCGGCGTCTTCAGCGCGAATTCCCGCAGACCCCAGGGCTTGTTCGCCGGACTCGATGTGAGCAATACGCCCTTCCCTCGGAACTCCGCGTAAAGCTCGTCCACGCCCTCGACGTTCCAATAGGCGAAGTAAGAGTGATCTCCCAACTCCGCCGCTGGCCGCTCGTCGGCGCACTCTCCCAACATCACGCGGAACGTGTCGCGCGTGAGGAAACTCCACCCAGGCGCGTCGATGGGATCCTTCTTGAATCCCAAAACATCCACGTAGTAACGCGTCGACGCCTCCAGATCACAGACAGCCAGCACGCAGCGGGAGTTTACGATCTGAGCCATGCCCTGTCCGCGCCGTCATCATGCTTCCGAGACGTAATGAGGTGGTTCGCCCTCCGGCGGCATCATGCTGCCGCTCACGGGTTTGGCCTTGCGAACAAGGTTGACACATCGTTGAAACAACGAACGGAGGACGAACCATGGGAAGAATAACACGTCATTGAAGCCGCCGAAAGCGGAATTTGCGGGATCAATTGCTCGGCACGGAGGATGCCCCCGGATCTGTTACCCATGTGCTTGGGTCGTTCCGCTACCTATGTCTTCGGGACGTACCCCACCCGAGATGTGATGAGGAGGTTCGCCC
>CAMPKL010000059.1 GCA_946887065.1 uncultured Bryobacterales bacterium | reverse complement strand
TCGATCGACTTCTTGCCGCTCGATGGAGGAGACGGTAACATCAGGCCCGAGCCGGAAGATCCAGGGACGGGCTCGTTCGCGGGGTTAGGTGGCGAAGTTGGCTTAATCCAGGACCTTTTCCTGGGACCCAACCCGGTCGGGGTGCCGTTCTCGCTACCGGATTGGATCACGTTCGATAATGGACTGACCTTCGAGTTAACGTTCATCGAACCGGGAACCGAAGGACCGTGCCTACCCGGCGCCGACGCTTGCACACCGCCGAACTCGCCGTTTGATCTTGCGAACACTTCCACCGGTTGGACCGGTTCGTTCGACGTTCGCGGCTTCGTCAGCGACGGCAGCGATTCCGACCCGTCGGCATTTACCGGGACTTTCTCAACCCAGCAATCGAACGGCGACACGATTGACGACGTGCTTGCGTTTTTCGCACAAAATGGTTTTGTACAAGCCAGCTACTCGGCTCACTTCGACGTAAAGCCTGAAGGACCAGCACCGATTCCCGAGCCCGGCTCCGTCTTTCTCATCGGCGCGGGACTCTTGGGTCTCGGCTTCATTAGACGCCGTAAGGTGAACTAAACCGGTTCGCCGGCGTCGTTCCCCCCTAATTCAGCGCGCGGCCTGGCCCGGTCGCGCGCTTTTTTTATGTCCGGCCGCCCCGCAGAAAGGCCGAAGGCCGCGGCAGGAATCGCCCGGTTCGCTGCCGGTACTCGCGGTATGCGGGACCGATCGCTGACTCCAACAATTTCCGCTCCTCACGGCCCGCCAAGACGACATACACCACCACGATGCTCAGGGCGCCGATGCCAACCAAAAGGCTAGGAGCGCTGAAGAAGGCGGCGGCCCAATACAACATGTACGAAAGATAGAAGGGATGCCGGATATACCCGTGAGGTCCCTCCGCGACGAGCCGCTCCGGAGCTGCGTCTTCGAAGGCGACGGGCAGACACCTCGGCGGCGAGCTGCGGCGCGTGGCATGGAACAGCCCGAAGGATCCGATCATCAAAGCCGCCGCGACTAGCGCGAACGCGGACGAGGGCGCCCCCTGCGTCCACAGCCGCACGATTGCCGCCAAATAGACAGCCGCCGATAGAATTGCGATGCCCATCGCCGACCTCGGCATCTTCCCCGCTCGAACGAAGTGCCGGTCAAGGGCTAGTTGGAACGACAGCAGACAGATCGTCAGGCCCAGAACAAGTCCAGCAGCGTGCACCTTTTATCCTTCCTTCCTTGCGGATCTTTAGTCAGGGTCCCTCAATTTTATTGCACTCGGAGCGTTTTCGTGCTTGCGCTGGGACGGCAAATGCGGTATCTATAACCTTCGGTCGCGACGATTCTTCGTCGTTGCCGTACCTCTAGGGTCAGCGCTATCCCCTACCGCCCGGCGGGGAGCTGTCTCAATGAGGACTCACCTGGCAGGATTCGTCGTACCGCAAGCCGACGAATGTCGTTGGGCTATGTGAGAGCTGCTTGCGGCTCCCGCGAACTAAAACCAAGCGCCCCTTGTTCCCGTCGACTCGTTCGGCGGGGATGCCGTTCGAACTAGTTTTGTAGCGGAGTTTCCCCTTTGACTCTTCCAAAAACCGACCCACTTGCGGACGGCGTGAGCCGCCGTATCCTACTGGCGCCCCCATCAGCAATCAATTCAGCGCACCTTTTCAAACATTGGATCAATGATCCCGATCGCCACGAGACACGTCTCGCGGAGGTCCAGCGGCTGCGCGGCCGAATTTATCTCGAAGACGGCGCGATCGAACGTAGCGCTCTGGATGCCGACGGTCGACACCATCTCGCCGGAGACGATCGTAGTTGGCATGTGCTGGCCCTCGATGAATCCGGACAAGTCCAAGGATGCATCCGGTCCTTGCCTTTTCGTCCGACCGTTGATTTTGGCGACCTCACCGTCCGCCACAGCCCTCTCGCCGCTTGCGAGGTTTGGGGCCACAGGTTAAAGCAAGCCGTCGAATTCGAGCTGGAACGTTCCAGAGCCATGGCCGTGGATTTTTTCGAGATCGGCGGATGGGCCCTGGCAAGACAGATCCGATGTACGCGTGCGGCCCTGCACACGGCCTTGAGCGCCTATGCCCTCGCCCAAATTTTAGGCGGCGGCGTCGGACTGGCGTTAGCGACCGTTCGGAACCAGTCAGCGGCAATCTTGAAACGCATAGGAGGGCAGGCCTTGGGTGCGGAAGAATGGCAAGTGCCCCAATATTTTGACCCTCGGTACGGCTGTGAGATGGAAGCCCTGACGTTTAACTCCGGGCAACCACTGCCGGGTTTCGGACGCCAGGTCGCGGCCATCTGCAATCTGCTCCAGCAAGTCCCCGTTTACTGCTCGCTGGATCCCTTGCGTTCCTCGGTGCAGGCTCTAGACGAAGTATTGCAGCAGTCCTCGCTGACCTCCTCCCTTGGAGTCCAATCAGGCGCCTGAGCCTTAATTTGAGGAGCGAGTCAAGGCCGGGCCGGCCGCCGCGAAATGGCGGCCGGCTCAAGGGGCGTTGCGTGCTGCGATAGGCTTTCGTTCCCGCCAAGAACCTTACTTTTTATTTCGTGTTTTCGCGAGGCGAAGAGGTAGCGTCTCGGTTTGAATGCCGGTTATTTTTTGGAGTCGCAGCAACTGATCAACCGCCCTGGAGAGATCTTGTTGGTTCCTTCCCCGGATGATCGTCACAAGGTTTTTGATGCGGAAAAGCTCTAATGAATTGCCGGCAGCTTGGGCAGAAAGGGCAACCAGCGAATCGCCAACGGCGGACCATTCCTCGCGTCGAGCAGACATCTTAATCGCCTTGAGGCGCTTCGGATCGAGCATTACGGCTCCCGTCTGAGCGGTCTGATTGTAGAGGTTGCCGGGTTAGTTCAGCAACCAATCTCTTTCCACCGAAGAACATAAGCATGTGCTCTTGTTACTTACGCTATACTTAGGCCCATTCGTTCGCTCCGCCCACCCATCCCAATGCTCCGTGTAACGTAGCATTGCCGAATCGCCTCCACATTCGGGTAAAGGATTCGGAAGGAGTAAATTGGCGCAAAATGGGAGCCTACCCCCGGGCTTAACGCCGGACCAAGTTAGAAAACAGCTGGATCGAGTTCTCGGTTCGGAGATGTTTCGGCGTTCCGATCGCCTTAGCCGCTTTCTGAAATACGTGATATCGGCCGGCGTAGCCGGCGACGACTCCAAAGTGAAGGAGTATACGATCGGCCGGGAGGTCTTCGATAAAGCCAAGAATTTCGACCCGCGCGCCGATCCCATTGTGCGTGTGGAAGCGGGCCGGTTGCGAGCAAAACTCCGTGAATATTACGCGACCGTCGGGAAGGCCGATACCCTCTTTGTGGGCATTCGGGATCGCGGTTATACGCCGTTAATTCGTTTCGTGGAGCCGGCTTCGCGGGACGACGGCAGGCCCTCGGCGGCGGACGGGAGCAAGCGCTTCATCGCGGTACTCACCATCCGTGACTTGAGTCCGCGACGCACTCACGACCCCTTCTGCGAAGGGTTGACACACGAAATCCAGACCCGTTTGATTCAAGATCCGCCGTTACCGGGACTGAATGTCATCGGCAGACCCCTTGCCCGCCTCCTTCATGCCGATTCAGAGGATTTCTTAACGACGGCCAAGCAACTCGGCGTGGAGCAGGTGTTGGAGGGAAGTGTGCAGCGGATAGACGGCAAGGTTCGTCTAAACGCTGAGCTTACAAACGTCCAGACTGGGCAAAGCCTCTGGGCGCAGTCGATCGATAGAGCGCTGGACGATGTCTTTCTGTTGCAGCGTGAGTTTGCCGATGAGACGATGGCGGGTCTGCGCCGGATCCGCCGGCCCGCCGATAGCGCGCAACGCCACGAGAAAGACGGAAAAGGTTCGACCTGGTCGGACGGCTATGCCCATCACGTTCGCGGTAAGACCGCGTGGTCTTCAGGAGCCATCAAAAACTTGCGGGTAAGTATCGAGTCGTTTGAACGAGCGACCGAAGCCAACCCTCAATTCGCCGACGCGTGGGCTGGACTGGCTAACTCGCGCGCCGCCTTGGCCTTATCGCGGAGAACAGCGCCTGGCCAATTGATGCGGCAGGCGAAAGCGGCGGCGGAGCGGGCAATCGAGTTGCAGAGCGACTTAGCCGAAGCTCACGCGGCAAAGGGGCTCGTGGAGGCCTTATGCGAGTTTAACTGGAAGCGGGCGGAAGCGTCCTTCCAGCGCGCTCGTGCCGCTGACCCGAGGTTGCCCCTACCCGATCAATGGCATGCTCTAGGTTTGTTGCTTCCGCAGGGGCATCTTGAGGAGGCGCACAAGCGAATAGGACAGGCGCAACACGCTGAGCCGACGTCAATTCTGCTGCACTATTATCGTGGCGTAGTGGAATACTTCCGCGGTCGGTTTGAAGCGGCATCAAAGATCTTTGAGGTCGTTGTGGAACTCGAACCGGAGTACGAAGCCGCGCACCTGGCCTTGGGGGACTGCTGTTGCCAGCTTGGAATGGACGAGCGCGCCCTGGAGTGTTATCAACGGGTGATCGACCTCGAAGAAGAGAACGCCCAGTGCGCCAATGCGGCAATCGCCTATCTGCAGGCGATCCGGGGCCCTGAGCGAGGGGCGACGGCGATCGTGGACGGGCTGGTGCTCCCGACCGGCCACGGCCATTCTTGGCCTTATGAAGTCGCCACGGTATATGCCGCGCTGGGCCAAGCGGAGGCTGCCTTCGAATGGCTGGAACGGGCGCGCGAGGACGGAGTTCCGCAGGTGGCGTGGATTCAATTCGATCCCAAGTTCGCTATGCTGCGCGGCGACCCGCGATTTGGGCGATTTCTTCGCACAATGGGTCTGCGGCCGCCGCGAAAATCCTAACTGTCCTCGCCCGCGGTGTAGCGTTGACTCTCGTCGCCATCCGGGGGGACCAACACTCCGACTAGGTCAAAAATGGAGACAGCCCCGACTATCCGGTCGTGCTCGTCGACGACGGCAATTTGAGGAACGCCGCGGCTCTGCATCAAACGCAAAACATTCTGGACCGAGTCCGTCGGCCGGCAATAGACTAAGCCTGTCGTCATGACGTCCGCTACGACGTTTACGTGATTCCCGCCCCAAGAGCGTCGCACGATGTCGCCGCATGAAACGACGCCGACCGGACGGCCCGTCGATCCCGTGACAGGCAGCCAATTGACACGAAGATGGGACATCTGCGTCGCGGCTTCGGCCAGTGGAGCCGTCATCGCCACGGGACTCGGACAAGGTTGCATGAGGCGGACCACAGGCTGGTCAAGTGACATAACGCGAATAATGGAGCAGATGTTTGACGGTGCCCCGCTGTTCCACTATTTTTCTACCACAGTAGGTAAGTTACGTAACGGGAGCTGCGGTTACCGAAACCTACTACCGAGGGTTCTGGACACTTAGTACGATCGGCATATGCGAGTTGACCCGAAGCTCGCGGTAGTCGCCCCTCCACCGCCAATCATCACCTGTGAAGAGTTCGCTGAGGCGTACCAACAGGGCTGGAAGAAAACTGTCCGGTTCCTTATGTCCAAAGGCATCAACTCCGACACCGCCGAGGAGATCGCCCAAGATGCCTGGGGGAACGGCTGGATCAAGAGTTCCATGCTGTTGAAACGGGAAGCGGTACTCCCTTGGGTCAACAGCATCGCCTACAACATTTTCCGCAATCGAATTCGCCATCAACCGGTCACTTCGTTTGTGCCCGAGCAATCGGAGCTTCCGAAGTCGACCCCGCGACGCTTCGATGTTTCTCGTGCCCTTGAGTCGTGCTGCCCCGAGGATCGGAACCTGTTGCAGGCATCCGCCGCGGGCTATACCAGCCATGAAATAGCCAGGAAGCGAGGCTCCAAGCCATCAACCGTGAGGGTCAAGCTGATGCGCCTCCGGCGCCGCCTAGAGCGTCGCGTCAGTTAAGCGTTTTCCCCGCAAGGGTGGCGGGCGCCAACGATTGCCCTCCTCCGAAGCCCGGCGAAGATTTGGCGACTTCACGCGTGGCGTTCCGCGCTGTTCTGATGAACGAATTTACCGTTCCCGGAACCGGCCCATGAAGCGAGGGAGACGGCAAGAACCTCGCACGCACCACCAAATCAACGCCTGGCATATCAAGTTAAGGATCCTCGCTTTCCCTGCCGCCGTCCTTCTTCGGTCCGCGATACCGGAGGCAAAACAACAAAACCCTCCGTCGATCCATCCCGTTGATGGCATGGTTGGCGCCGCTGTTACGGCGCGCCGGGAGCAACGGAGCGTTTCACGAAAGAGCCATCTTCGCCCCACGGCTGGGCGCTCTCACGGCCGTATGAAGGCAAACATTTTTCCGTCAGTGCGTACTTTTTTCACACAAGAGGCACGTGCCAGGGGAGAACTCTCGACGATCTGCTCCGGCGGGGCCTCTCCCGCGACGCCCTGCCGAACGCCAAACCGTCCTAGCTTGCGCCGGTACCGGAAATGGGCTGGTCGTACCGGTGAGCCCTTAGATTGAACACCTTAGGTCCGTCGATCGCCCGCCGTTTCCGCGCGCCGCCACCGCTTCCTCTACTGCGAGGCGGCCGGCCTGCGACGCCGACGCGTCCGCTCCCGCCCAGTTTGGCGCCCGAATCGCCTAGATGAGCCCGTGACCGCACGAGAGCACTACCCCTTGTCGACTAAAAAACAGGAAACGCAAACGCCGGAACGCGCCAACACCCGCCTCTGTGTCCGCGGCAAGTTCCTTTACCTCGGCGATGAGAAGCTCTGCCTGCGGGGCGTGACCTACGGCACCTTCGCAGCGGACGAGAACGGCGACCAATACGGGACGCAGCCAACCGTCTACGCGGACTTCGCCGCGATGGCGGAAAACGGAATCAACTGCGTTCGCACTTATACTGTCCCGCCGCGCTGGTTGCTCGACATCGCGCATGACCATGACCTGAAGGTGATGGTCGGTCTGCCGTGGGAGCAACACATCACGTTCTTGGACGACGGTAAACGGCTGGAAAGCCTTTACCAAAGAGTTCGCGAAGGCGTTCGCGCGTGCGCCGATCACCCAGCGCTGGCCTGCTTCGCGGTAGGCAACGAGATTCCAGCATCGATCGTGCGCTGGTACGGCCGCAAGCGTTGCGAGCAACATCTCAAGCGGCTGTGCGAAGTCGTCAAGTCAGAGGATCCGCAAGCGCTGGTCACCTACGTCAACTACCCGACCACGGAATATCTGGATCTGCCGTTCTTGGATCTGACATGCTTCAACGTCTTTCTGGAAGCTCGCCAGGACCTCGACGCCTACTTGTCCCGGCTGCAAAACGTCGCGGGCGACAAGCCCTTGGTGATCACCGAAATCGGCCTAGACAGCATGCGGAACGGCGAGCAGCAGCAGGCCGCTACGCTCGCTTGGCAATTGGAGACCGCCTTCCAAGCCGGCTGCGCGGGAGCGTTCGTCTTCTCTTGGACCGACGAGTGGAGCCGCGCCGGACACGAAGTCAAAGATTGGGACTTTGGCCTGACCCGGCGGGACCGCACTCCCAAGCCGGCCCTGGAAGCGGTACGTAAAGCATTCGCCAATGCTCCGTATTCTCGGCAGCGAGATTGGCCGCGCATTTCCGTTGTGGTCTGCAGTTACAACGGCAGCCGAACGATCGGCGAGACTCTGGAACACGTCGTCGCTCTCGACTACCCCAACTTCGAGACGATAGTCGTCGATGATGGCTCGAAAGACAACGTCTCTGAAATTGCGACCCGCATCGGCGTTGACCAACTGATTCGCGTAAAGAACGGCGGTCTATCGCGGGCGAGAAACCTCGGACTGCACGCGTCCACCGGAGAGATCGTCGCCTACATCGACGACGACGCCTATCCCGACGCGCACTGGTTGCAGCACCTCGCGCACACTTTCATGACCACCGATTTCGCGGCCGTCGGCGGACCGAACTTGCCGCCGCCCGGAGACGGTTGGATCGCCGACTGCGTGGCAAATTCTCCCGGCGGCCCCACACACGTGCTGCTTTCGGACCGCGAGGCCGAGCATATCCCCGGCTGCAACATGGCCTTCCGCAAAGAAAAGCTGGCGGCCATCGGCGGCTTCGATCCTCAGTTCACCGTGGCGGGCGATGACGTGGATGTTTGCTGGGGTTTGCAAAAGTGCGGATGGAAGCTTGGATTCAATCCTGCCGCCGTGGTTTGGCACCACCGGCGGAACTCAGCTCGAACCTACTGGAAGCAACAAAAAGGCTACGGCAAAGCTGAGGCGCTGCTTGAGCGGAAGTGGCCCGAAAAGTACAACATGGCGGGCCACTTGAGCTGGCAAGGCCGACTGTACGGAAACGGCCACGTCTGGGCCCTAATGCGTAGCGGGCGGGTCTACGGAGGCGTCTGGGGCAGCGCCCCTTTCCAGCCTCGCGATCGCAAGACGCCCGGCCTGCTGGAGTGTTTGCCGCTGATGCCCGAGTGGGTCTTAGTTGTAGCGGCACTCGGCGTGCTCTCGGCGCTGGGCATCTTCTCGAAACCGCTGTTGGCCGCGCTGCCCTTGTTCGCGATTGCCGCTGGAGTGCCGTTTATTCACGCCATCCTGAGCGCACGGCAGGCTCCTGCTTCGCCGGAGGCGACCACGTTTTGGCAGCGCTTTCGCCGCCGCGGGGTGATCGTTCTCATGCACGTCTTACAGCCGGTCGCACGGTTTTGGGGACGGCTGCATCACGGCATTACGCCCTGGCGGATGCGCGGTGGGCGGCAATACGCGATTCCCCGTCCGCGGAAGTTCAGTATGTGGGCCGAGCATTGGCGCAGCCAAGAGGCCTGGCTGACCTCCATTGAATCGACGATGAAGCAAAGCAACACACCGACGGTGCGGGGCGGGGACTACGACGTGTGGGACTTGGAAGGCCGCGGCGGCCTGTTCGGCGGCGCGCGCTTGCGGATGGCATTGGAAGAACATGGCGAAGGCCGTCAGATGGCCCGATTCCAAATCCTCCCCAATACATCGGCGTTAGCGGCAATCCTGGTTTGCCTCTTCGGCGGGTTGGCGGTCATGGCGGTGATTAGCCAAGCAAGCATCGCGGCAAGCGTCCTGAGTTTGATCACGCTTTTGATCGCGCTTGGGACGTTACATCAGTGCGGCGCCGGCCTTGGGAGTTGCCTTCACGCCTTGGCGGTCGAAGAGATGTCGGAGTTCGCCGTTCTTGAGAAGGAACGCAGCGTTGCCAAGGCCGCGGAAGCAGTAAGAGACACGCCTGCCTGGGCCAACGCCCGCGCCTCTCGAAAGCCTCGCAGCGTCGATCCTGACCGCAATGGACATATCGTTCCTAGCGTTCCGGGTTGGGTGATCCCCGAGCTAGTGGCGCCCCAGCGGACCGCTCGCGAAGGCCCGTCTAGCTAGAGGTTTGCAGTGATGGTTGTGAAAGCCGAGATGCAAAGCAGGGCCAGCGGGCCGCAGCGCCGCGAGTCAAAGACAGCTGGCTCGAGTACGCGCCGGATTCTGCCTTTGATCCTGAAGCAGTGGCGCATGTTGTCGGGGATTTTGCTGCTGACCGTCTCCGCGGCGGCCGTGGCGGCGATTCAACCGTTGCCGATGAAGCTGTTGGTGGACTACGGACTGGGCTCGGATCCGATTCCGACGGGTCTCCGAGGGTTCCTATCGGCGCTTTCCATAGAGTCCTCACAGTGGAGCATGGTCGTTCTCGCGGGATTAGCCGGAATCGGCATCTACGCCATAAACGCGGCGCTCGAAGCCGGCCTAGTCACGGCTTGGTCCTCTGCCGGACAGCGCATGGTTTACGCGCTGGGAGGCGCGGTGTTCGCTCGCCTCCAACGATTGTCCATGCGCTTTCACTCCAAGCGCAGCGTCGGCGACTCATTGAGCCGTGTCAGCGACGACGCCTGGTGCGTTTACACGCTGGCGAACGGGTTGTTGATCTCGCCGATCTCACAGATCCTCAAACTCGGCGCGGTCGGATTCGTTGCTTGGCGCCTAGACCCGCAACTGGCCATGCTGGCATTCGCCGCTGCTCCGGTGCTGGCCGGATCGACGTTGTTCTTCGGCCGCCGCCTCAAGAATCGCTCGAAGCTGGGCCGCGAAGCTCAGTCGCGCATCATGAGCTTCGTCCATCAGACCATCACTTCAATTCCGGCCGTCCAGACCTTCGGCGCCGAAGACCGAAATAGGCAACGCTTTCAAACCTTATCCGAAGATGTCGTCGACTTGTCCCAGCGCCGCGCCTTGCTCAACAGCAGCTACGGCATGGTTAACGGATTGGCGACCACCATCGGTTCCGGCGTCGTCCTGTATGTCGGCGGCCTCCGCGTTTTGGAAGGATCGCTGCCCCTCGGCACCTTGCTCGTCTTCATTGCTTATATGAAGACCTTGCAGGACGCCGCCGAAGGCTTGCTCAAGATCTACAGCAGCCTCAAGGCCGTCGAAGCCAGCACCGATCGCATACACGACATCCTCGACGCCGACGACGACGTTTTAGATACCCCAGAAGCCAAGCCGATGCCGGCGCAACTGTCGAGCCGCGGCCGTTGGGTGTGCCTCAACAACGTCACGTTCGGCTATGACGAAGGCCGGCACGCGCTACGCGGCGTCAGTTTCGACGCCAGGCCGGGCGAGACCGTGGCCTTGGTCGGTTCGACCGGAGCGGGGAAGAGCACCGTCGCGGCTTTGCTGTTGCGCTTTTTCGATCCGCAAGAGGGCAGCGTGATGATCGATGGCGTCGATATCCGCGAAATCCAAGCGTCCGCGCTTCGCTCGCAGACCGCCGTCGTGCTCCAAGACCCCTTCTTGATGCCCCTCAGCATCGCCGCCAATATCGCCTACGGACGGCCTGAGGCGAGCCGCGAGGAGATTACCGCCGCCGCCGTCGCCGCCAACGCGGACGAATTTATCCGCGCCCTGCCCGAAGGCTACGACACGGTCATCGGCGAGCGCGGGGCGAGTCTCTCCGGCGGCCAGCGGCAGCGTATTTCGATCGCGCGGGCGCTGCTGAAGGACGCGCCGCTGCTCATCCTGGACGAGCCCACGTCCGCGCTCGATACCGAAACCGAAGCAGCTGTGATGGAGGCGCTCGAACGCTTGATGGCCGGCAGAACGACGATCATCATCGCGCACCGCCTCTCGACGATCCGCCGTGCGGACCGTATCGTCGTGCTCGAACAGGGTCGCGTAATCGAACAGGGCGAGCACGACGAACTATTGGCGGTCCAAGGCGCCTATCAGCGCTTCTATGATCTGCAATCGGACGAACCTCTCCAAAAGGCGGCGGCGTGACAAGTTGGCGTCAACGGTTGGCGGGATACGCCCGACCGCACAAAGGGTCCATCGCGTTGATCGTCGGACTGACGCTCGCCGATGCGGCGCTTTACGTCATCAAGCCG